>NZ_JBCNZM010000091.1:0-19000 GCF_040227615.1 Bacteroides sp. RTP31139st1_H2_RTP31139_211217
TTGGTAAGTAAAAAGTAAGTTCTTTTTTTCATACCGAAGTATAATCAAGCCAAGCATTGAAAAGTTTATAAAAGGCAACTGGATTGCAGACAATATAACTAATAAATAATAAGCAGAGCTGGAAAAAAGCAAACTGGAAATATAATATGACAACAAGCATATTATAATTGAGAAAAAAAACGATAATGAAATGACCGTAATTAATATGCTGAACAAAAAGATTTTTTTATCATCCCCCTCCCATTTGTAATAGTATCGTTGAAGCGATGTTTCCAATTGCAGCAACGCAAATACAGATACTATCCCCATAAGTACCTGACATAAATCAATCATTCCATATTCGGTAGTTGTAAATAAACGAGTATAAATGGGCAGCAAAATGAAAGCCAATATTTTCTCAATGCTCGTTGCAACACCAAATGAAAAAAAAGACTTTAGGAACTCTCTCATTTTCTAGTCTCTCAAATACTATTCTGCTTCAAAAAATCTAAAAATCTTTTAGGGGAAACAATCATAGAATCAACACATTGTGATTTGTCTAGAGCTTCCTTTATAAAATCCACATCTATATCCTCAAGAGTAGAAAAATAGGAAAACTGCTTGTCATTGAAATATTCCTTTGCTTTTATGAAAGCATTATTTGTCAGCAACTTTTTCTTGTAAGCAATTGCTTCTGCTGCTCTTAAAGATGACCCGGACTGTGATGTATCCATCAAAATTTCCAAAATACACTTTGTCTGGACAATTTTAGATACAATAACTTCGTATGGCAACTTATGCTTAGAATCAACAATATTAAAATCACATTTTATCCCACAACTTTCCAGCCGATTCCGAAGTTGTTCTATTATCGCCCTTCGACCTTTATCCAAACCACAAAAAAAGATATCCGATTCATTTTCCTCCTTAATCGAAACATTCAATACGGAACAAACCTGATTGTAAAATTGAAAATTATGTTCAACTGCATCTATTTCATTAAAAGTTATAATCATGTCAAACTTTTCCCGATTATTTTCCACAAACCGCAACTGTTTCTCATTGACTCGGGAAGACAATGTATTTGTAAACATGTAGAACAATTTTGAATGCGGATATTTTTTTTTCAAATATTCCAAAAAAGGAAGGTGAGTAGAACAAACATTCTGTTCGTATATAATAAAATACACTTGTTCATATCCATGTATGGTTTGTAAAGGATATAAATATCTATATATAAACTCAGGAACCATATTCTCCCATCCATATCTTGTCATAAAAAATAGAATATTATATAATATTTTTTGCCTGACTGATAAATCATTGGGAGCAAAATACAAAACATCTTTATTATATAGGATATCATTATTTACAACTTTCATGTAATCTGAATATCCCCAAAAAACATATTTAATTCTCATTATAATACAATAAGCGCTAACTTCCTTCTCCTATCTCCTCCACCAGCGACGCATGCACAAACGTCGTCGCCACCGCCATCACCCCCTCGATGTTCACCACCACCCTCCTATCATGGCGCACACGCACAAACACCCCTTCCACTCCTTCGAAGATGCCGCCGGTGATGCGTACCCGGGTTCCTTGGGAGAGGTTCAGCTCGGTGGGTTCAAGATAGAGCACAGCCTGGTCGTAGGTGCCAGACACGGCGATGAAGCTGCGCATCTGTGAGTCCGGGATGACGATGGGCTGGTGGGTTTCGCGGTCCATGATATAACGGATGGGGATGTTCATGCCCGGTTTGTTCTTTATTTCGTCCATACGCTCACGGGTGGAGCGGACGAAGACCAGGTTATGGACCGCAGGAACAAGCTTGCGCAAGCGGCGCTCTTTCCTCACGACATACTCATAGCGCATGGGAATATAGTTTTCAATGCCCTCTGCATCCAGGTATTCCTTGAAAAAAAGCTCTCGGCTATAGGTGACACGCACTGCATACCAGTGCATTTCTGCATTCTCGTTCACAAAAAAATATGATTGGGGGACACCGGAGTAGCGAAGTACCTCCCGGTCAAGTAATGTAATGCGGTTACTTTAAATAGACTATGTGCATTCATTTTATTTCAAGACCCTCCACCATCTCGGAAGGAAGGCGACGAAATAGTTATATTCAAGCCATCTTGCGATAAGCAGTCATAAACGAAACGTTTATAATAAAAAAAATGTTTTATGACACGCTCCGTTTAATGAACGCAAAGGTAATGTCAAGAAATGAAAGTACAAAATATTCTGATTGATAAAATGATAATCTTTTTTAATGCAGGTATCATCGCACTATATATCAAATAATTACGTTCATTAGGTAAGATACACGCGCACGCGCGTCATTTCTTATTTTTTTAAAGAAAGAGTGTGTTACATATATAACCATAGGTTCCGGTACCTCACCCTATACATACAGACTACACACACGCTTCACTACTTCACAGGGATACCACAGAATTTCGTAACTATTCAGCAGATGATGCTTTATGATAATTTTTCAGACGCTGATAACACAGATGACACGGATTATTTAATTTCACGTCCTCAGAAGCGTTGCATCAGGTAAGAAAAACATAAAATCTGCGTTATCTGTAATTGTACAGACTCCTTTTTTGTTAATTTTGCAACCGATTTACTAACTTAATATAAAATTATATTTTCAAATTGTAATTATGAGAACAAAAAAACGCCAATTAGCGTGATGCAAATCAAAGGGAGGGATTACCAAGTGCTGTACACCAAAGAGAGCAAAGAGGTGCAAGTGGCCCTCGACCTGCTTTCTATGGTAGAACACAAGTCGTTAACCGTGGAATACAAGGAGCGGAAGGCTTTCCTGACACCCTTCATCCCACTGCTGATAAATCCCCAAAAGGAACACGGACTGAAGGGTGTAAGCCCCTTCGCCAAGCTGCTGCATCTACTTGTAAACTTTATGGACGCGGACGGAAGCGGCAATACGCTGAACCCCGATTGCATTGAGGATGAGATATATAAGCTCTTCAATGAGCTATATCCCAAGGAGTAAAACGGACCAAGGAATTCAAATTGTAAAAAAACGGCTGTCCCACTGCGGATGGCCGTTTTTGCTTCCTAAGGAAATAAACGGCATCTTTGCGCCGCCAATAAGGCAAACTTAATACAAGTAGAATGGAAAACATTCCAGTGACCACCTACCGTGGTTTCAGCGCCGTCAGCGGGGAGACAACCTTCACGCAGGACATGGCTGACATAAAAAACGGCAAGCATGCCAAGTTAATCATCAAAATCGCCAGCCTCGTGGCGCAGGGAAAGGTGGAGGAAGCCAACCACGTCAAGAAGCAGCTTCCCTTCAGGACCCTCACGGCCAACTACCGGGAAAGAAGGCTCGCACCGAGCATCACCCGCTACAACCCCGTCATCACGCTCGACATCGACGACCTGGAAGAAGGACAGTTGGAGCAGACCCGGACCCTCATCAACGAAGACCCGCACACCCTGGGCAGTTTCCTCTCCCCCAAAAGGCACGGCTACAAGCTGTTCGTCTTCATGCAGACGGAATACACCCGGCGTCTGTATGACCGTCTCCGGCAGGGCGAGGTGACCTACGCCACGCTCGAGGAGATACACCTGAAGCTGTACAGCGCCGCCAAAGAGCACTACGAGGCCCTTCTCGGAGTAGAGGTGGACGGAAGCGGAAAGGACATCTCGCGAGGATACTTCATGTCCTTCGACCCGCATGCCTATATCAATGCCGCACTGCTGGAACAGATTTCCCCGTTGCCGGCACGCATCATCCCGCCTGCGAAGAAGGAGAACAGCCCAAAGAAGACGCCCGTCGAAACGGTACACCCCCTCCCCGCCTCCTCTGCCGCCACGCCGCAGGACGCAAAGCCTTGGGAGAAGCTGATATTCTCCCAAGCCGTGACCGCCGTGAAGCGCACCACCAGGTTCCGGGCAGGCAACCGCGACAACTTCCTCTTCGCCCTGGGCAACAAATGCTACAGCAAGGGCCTGGACGAGCAGACAGCCATCAGACTGGCGAAAAACGAGTTCGGACAAGAGTATCCCGACGTGGAATCTCCCCTGCACAATGCCTACATCTATACCGACAAGACCAGCGAAGCCGCTACAAAGAAGGAAGAGAAAAAGCCCATCATCAACCAAGTGATGAGCTTTCTGGAAGAGCACTACGGCATCCGCAGGAACCTCATCCTGGACCGCCTCGAATTCATGCCCTATGCCCTGTCGGCAGATGCCGGAAAAGGTTACCGCCCCATGCGCGGAAAGGACTACAACACCATATTTGTAGACCTGCAGATGGCCGGCATCTCCTGCTACCAGAATTTCCTCAGAGCCGTGATAGACTCCAACTACGCCAAGGAGTTCAACCCCTACACCGACTATCTGTACGCGCTTCCCCCCTGGGACGGGACGGACTACATCGCCCAACTTGCCGACACCCTGACGACCGAGAACCGGGAGTTATGGCAGAAGGGCTTCAAACGGTGGATAGTGGGCCTGGTGGCTTGCGCACTGAGCGACGAGGACATGAACCAGCTCGTCATCATCCTCTACAGCGAGCAGGGAAAGGGAAAGAGCAGCTGGATTCGGCGCCTGCTGCCGCCCGAGTGGAAAGAGTACTTCTACAACGGCATAATAGACCCGAGCAACAAGGACGATGCCCGCCTGCTCGCCACGCGAATCATCATCAACATGGAGGAGTTCGAAGGCGTGAAGCCCGGCGAGCTGGCAGCATTGAAGCGAATCATCGCGCAGGACAACGTGACGCAGCGCAAGGCCTACGACATCGAAGCCTTCACCCTGCCCCGCCACTGCTCCTTCATCGCGAGTACCAACAACCGGCAGTGCCTGCAGGACATCGGCGGAAACCGGCGTTTCCTCCCCATCACCATCACCGGCATAGACTACCACACCCCGGTGAACCATCCTGGCATCTACGCCCAGGCGCTCGCCCTGCTGAAAGACGGATTCAGATACTGGTACGAGGGCGAGGAGATAGAACAGTTGAACAAGCACAACGAACGGCACCGCATGAAAGACCCCGTGGAGGAGAACCTCTTCGTCTTCTTCCGCAAACCGCTGCCCGAGGACCTGCAGATAAAATGGCTCCCTGCCAGCGTCATACTGACCAAGCTCAGCATATTCGGAAAGGTGCAGGTGAACCCGCACACCCAGCTGGTACTGGTGCAGGCACTGGAAAAGTACGGATTCGGCACACGGACCAACGAGCAGGAGACGACCGAATATGAGGTAGTGGACATCCAGACATATCAGTAACCGGCATTCGAGGAGAAGAGAGAAGCCCCGTAACATATATTGTTGTGCATGACAACATATATTGTTACGGGGCTTTACATATATTGGCGTTTTCTTTACAAGGTTTCCCTATTTCCGGCCGGCATCCTGTTAGGGTTCTCCCAGATACTTCACCAGCACTTTCACTTCCAGCGGAGTGAAGGTGCGCCGGTATTTGTTGTAGCCCACCTTCTCCAGCTCACCCTTCAGCGCCTTGTTGTGGCGTATCCATGCCGCCAGGGTATAGATGGCATTGCTGATGCAGTAAGTCGGGTTGTAGAGCATGGCAAGCTCCTCCTTCGAATAGGCGTGGATGCGGAACGGACGAAGGTCTTCCTCCTCCTCTTCCCTCTTTTCTTTTTCTGTTTTCATTCCTTATGTTATTGGTTGATTATTACACCATAAAGATACTGAATATCAGCGGTATGACCAAGCGTATACAGACATAAACGGGCATCGGACGAAGAACTTTTCCTGAACAGAAAGGAAACGGGAAAGAGACGGCGTAACCCGAAGAAAGCCATGAGCAGAAAAAGCCGGAGAAGTACTTTTGCAGCACCCCTCTTCCCCCCCCTAAAGGAGAAAGAGAAGAGTATTGCAATACGGGACTTTAATTTCTAATTGTTAATTTTTAATTATTTAATTGTTTATGGGAGTACCATTCAAGAAGATTGCGAGGAAAGATCCTCGAAAGGCAGATGCGGTGGCAAAGTTCTACCCGCAGCTGGTGACACTGGGCGACAATGCGACGCTGGACGACATTGCGTATGTGATGAAGGAGAAGAGTTCGCTGACACTGGGAGACATCCAGAGTGTATTGACCAATTTTGTGGAGGCCATGATAACAACCCTCTACAGCGGCCAGTCGGTGAATATCAAGAACTTCGGCGTATTCAGCCTGTCGGCGCGTACGGCAGGCGTACTGGATGTAAAGGAGTGCACCGCCAAGAACATCAAGGCGGTGAAAATCAATTTCCGGCCTTCCAGCACCGTAAGACCGGACATCGCCGCCACGCGTGCCGGGCAGAAGATTGACTTCTACGACCTGGAAGCTTTGCTGAACAAGGGAGACGGTGAAGGAGGAAGCTCCGGCAGCGGTTCCGGCTCGGGAGACGGAGGCGGTTCGGACGGAGACCAGGGCGAAAATCCGTTGGGATAAGTATGACTGATTTTACTACCGATTCGTATGTTCAACTTTTAAAACGTATATAGCATGAAAAAAAGTATCTGGGATAAAATTCTGAAAGTCGTAATTGCAGTAGCCTCTGCCATCTTAGGGGCATTGGGAGCCAATGCGATGAACGTGAACATTTAAGTCGCCGGAAAGAAAGGACGGCAGGAAGAGGAAACCCCGAAAAAGGTTTCCTCTTTCTCTTCCCTCTCTATACAGCGCAGGATACGCCAGTCGCAGCTACGCACCCAATAGCGGAAAGCCATGTTCGGGTGGAAATGCTCCGAGAAGTCCAGCAGACGTTCCAAATCAAACTCCTCGGAGATGACACCGGCACCGCTACGGAATGCATCGTAGGCGTTACAGTCCTGCTCGATATGCGCCGGAACCATCAGCAAAGGCTTGCCCAGATACATCGCCTCGCAGACCGACTCGAAGCCGGCAGTGGTGGCATAGGCCTTGCAGCCTGCCATGTAGCGCAGGAACTTGACGTCATCGAGCTGATGGAAACTCAAGGTGTCGTCCACACGGCACACCTCGGCTTCGTCCTGCTTGTCCCAGAAGAAGTGGAGGGGTATTTCCGGATGGGCACTGTGCCAGTGGAGGATATTCTCGCCAAAACCGGAGTTTACCATGTATCCGTGGAGATAATCCCCTTCCGTACCTTCGCACGACAGCACCTCCCTCCGCAGCAATGGCGGAACCACGCGGACATACGCTTCTTCGTCATCCTCCATCTCGCGGAAGGAAAGGGCGAGCTTTTCGCGGGCACCTATGCACGTGAGGCGGGTGAAAAGGCGGAGCAGCCACAGATGGAAGCCGTTCTTACCGGGAAACTCGAAATCGCGGTGCAGGAACAGGTACTGGTGCCCGACGCTTATTTGAGGAACGGAAGGACGGAAGAAGAGATAGGTCATCCCCGTGAGCAGTTCGTAGAAGTTGATGACCAGTTCGGCACCACTCTCCTCGATGCGGCGGTGTATATAGTGCATGCTTTTCAGATAGACGGGCAGACGGGTGAGATTATAGGCCACACTACGCGCAAGACTTGCCCGCTTGTTGGCAGGCGTAGGCAGGAAATTGGGACTGAGAAAACGTTTCACCGGAGCTTGGATGCTGCGGTTGAAGAAACCGGGCAGACAGCGCGAATTGCTTTTGCCCACCAACACTTCCACTACCTCGTGACCGTTGCGGCGCAGCAGCTCTTCCATTGTTATGGCTTGGGTCAGATGCCCGCGGCCTTCTCCTTGAACGATAAAAAGGACTTTCATTGGGACGACTTGATGATTTACAAATTAATGTTGAAACACATGCAGCACATGACGTTGCATTTAGTTGATGCAAATATCGCACCTCCGTGTTACGGCAGAATGTGAAGAATGTGACAATTCGGTTATAAATGACAAAAGTCACACCGGCATCGCGCAGACATGACTTCAAGAGAATTTATGGAATAAATACGTAAAAAGGATAATTCGGTCGGCATATGATGCCGGAATATCAGACAAATTCCTCGACCATATACATATCACTGACAAAATCGTCAACAATCTGTTCCAGGTTTTCGCAGGCTTCGTCAGGCGTTTCACCGTAGGCGCTGCACAACACATTATTCATAAAATAAGCGTAAAAACCACCGCCGGCTGCCGCCTCTACGGTATAGTCATTTCTGTTCAGTTTCATATTCGGGCCTCCTTTCTTTTTTTACGCTGCAAAAATGAGGAAAAGTTGTTACGAGGAGATGTGAAGGAGGTTACAATAGTATGTAGATTGGTTGGCTTTGATGCAGTGGAAAATAAATGGATTGAATATTAGGAGTTTTCATTTATTCAGTTTACCTTTGATTAAAAATAAAAGCAATGGGTAAAATTAAACCATATAAAGAGCAGGACTCTCCCAAACAAACGGCACAAGAACCGATGATGGCAACTTATCATCAATCAGCCATACCGATGGACGACTTTATCAACAGTATTCCCCGAGATGCTTTGGCTGAAGCCCTTCTATTTGCCTTAGAAGAGAATAAAGCAGGACACTGTATATCAAACTCCCAAATAGAGAGTATGATAAATGAACGCATGGGATGGAAATAGTCTGGTCTAAGTTGGCTTATGAGCACTTTTTAGAGATACTTATTTATGTAGAGAATAATTTTGGCATGTTGACGGCACAGAAAACACGTCAAAAGATACAAGACAAAGTAAATCTTTTAGCAAAACATCCGTATATAGGAATTATAGACAGTGATTTTTCTACTCTATTTAACAACATTACTGTCCGTCATTTAAAACTTTCCCCTAACGTGATATATTATTTGATTGATGAGAATAGGATTGTCATTGCAGCAATGCTTCATTCAAAACAATCTCCGGAAACTGTACGCAAAACAATCTCAGAATTTCTGAAGCAATATAAATAGCTGTTCATCAATTCATGATGAGAGATAACTCTATAAATTTAAAACCGAGAGGACGTATCAAGATATACAATCACCCCGGATTACGCGGATTAACGCAGATAAAAGTTTCTGATTATCAGAACTCCTAAAATCATCTGTGTTAATCCGCGTAATCCGGGGTGGGTATTATTAATAGGAACGTGCGAAAATCACGCGGCAGGCAGAAGGCTTGCCGGTAACCATACACTTGCCCGGTTCCTTGTCACCCGGAACAAATGAATCGAAAGGAATACAACGGATGGTTGCTTTGGTCTCTTCCTTGATTTTCTCTTCGGTTTCGGTAGTCCCGTCCCAATGAGCCAGAATGAAGCCGCCTTCTTCAATCTTTTCCTTGAATTCCTCGTAGCTGTCCACGCTGGTGATGCGGCTGTTACGGTAATCGAGCGCTTTCTTGTAGACATTTGCCTGAATGTCCTCGAGCAAATCCTTCACGTACTCTTCGATACCCTCGCAGGAACGCGTCTCCTTCTCCAGTGTATCGCGACGCATGATTTCCATTGTATTGTTCTCCAGGTCGCGGCCACCCATCACCAGACGAACGGGAACACCCTTCACCTCATAGTCGGCAAACTTGAAGCCCGGACGTTTGTTGTCGGCATTGTCGTACTTCACGGAAATGCCCATCGATTTCAGCTTGGCAACAATGCCTGCCACTTTCTCGTCAATCTTAGCCAGCATCTCCGCATTCTTGTAGATAGGTACGATGACTACTTGTATCGGAGCCAGGTGCGGAGGAAGTACCAGACCGTTGTCATCGGAATGCGTCATGATAAGCGCTCCCATCAGACGGGTGGAAACACCCCAGGAGGTAGCCCAAACATACTCCAGCTTGTTCTCCTTATTGACGAACTGTACATCGAACGCCTTGGCGAAGTTCTGTCCCAAGAAGTGGGAAGTACCGCTCTGCAAAGCCTTTCCGTCCTGCATCATCGCTTCGATGGTGTAGGTGTTGAGGGCACCGGCAAAACGCTCGTTGGCAGACTTCACGCCCTTTACCACGGGCACCGCCATGTATTTTTCGGCAAACTCGGCATATACATTCAGCATCTTTACCGCTTCTTCTTCGGCTTCCTCGCGAGTGGCATGTGCCGTGTGTCCTTCCTGCCAGAGGAATTCGGCGGTACGGAGGAACAGACGGGTACGCATTTCCCAACGGAACACGTTTGCCCACTGGTTGCACAAGATAGGCAGGTCGCGGTATGAATTGATCCAGTTCTTGTAGGTGTTCCAGATGATGGTTTCGGAAGTGGGGCGGATAATCAGCTCTTCTTCCAGTTTTGCAGCAGGGTCCACCACCACACCGCCGCCATTCGGATCGTTCTTCAAACGATAGTGCGTCACGACGGCACACTCTTTGGCAAAGCCTTCCACATGTTCCGCTTCACGGCTGAGGAATGATTTCGGAATAAGCAAGGGAAAATAAGCGTTGACGTGTCCCGTTTCCTTGAACATATCGTCCAACTGACGTTGCATCTTCTCCCAGATAGCGTATCCGTAAGGCTTGATCACCATACAGCCGCGTACAGCCGATTGTTCTGCCAAATCGGCTTTTACCACCAACTCGTTGTACCACTGAGAATAGTTCTCACTACGTTTGGTAAGGTCTTTCAATTCTACTGCCATTCTATTTCGTTTTTTAAAGTTTTCGTTGATTTCTCTAAACAGTCGGCAAAAGTACAAATTTTAAAGGAAATTTATTTGAAAAACAAATAGTATTTTTAATAGAACCGAAAACACACTAATCTACATATTCTATTTTAATCACAATCTTCCTGCTTTTAACAAGTTCCCCCTTTCCCCGAACAGAAGGCTGGTGAATGTCCGAAGGGAAAAACAAGAAGAAACTGCCGGCATCGGCAGAGTAGTGTTTTATCCGGGAAGAGGTATAAAAAGCAACATCCTTTTTTGAATTATACGCCTGACGTACTTCGACGTCACTTGCCAGCCCCATCTTTTCATTTCCCCAGAGTACATACTGAAGGTCGACAAAACGGAGGTGACTTTCAATATTCCCTTTCTCCACCTCTTTGGGAATGTATTCACTGACCGTAGCCCAGCATTTCCCCTCCAGAATGACATGGTTGCCAATGGACAGCGCTTCCAAATCATGTTCGGCAAGAAAGCGGAATGCAGCATCCCAGACATCCTTGTTCTTATGATATTGGCAGGCAAATTCAACAGCATTGACTGATTTATGGGGAGAGACAGTCCAGCCATTGGACCAAACGGCACTTTTCATCCATTTCTTCGCATTTCCGGAAGTCCACTCCGGACTTGTCTGTGCTGATAAATACATACAAAAGAGTATTAATGAATAAATAATTGATATACGCTTCATATTTTTTATTTTATCGTGAATTGAAACTGGTCATAAGATTCCGTACGCCATGCCTTGTCCTTGGTTTGAGGAGAAAAGCCGAAAAGCGGAGAATAGGTCCTGACCTGCACCGTATGTCCGTCGGGCAGGAATTCGAGCAGACGCAGCCAGCCGTCTCCCCCGTTTCCACTCATGCCGCCACCCAACGCCTGGCAGTTGAACATCATCTGGTGCACATCGTGTCCGGCTGCATTCTTGTCGGTACGGAATCCCGTGGTATAGTCCAACCGTTCATTCGGAGTGGCATAGTGTCCGCACAGCACAAGACGGATGTTGGCAGAAGGTTGCACCAGCTTCTGCCAGATGCCTTCGCCCGTATTGGACGGGGTTATCTTATAGCCTTCTTTGGTGATGCGCTTGCTGTCGAAGCCGGTAAGGTAGGAATGGGTGATGAGAATCACCGTATGGTCCTTGAAGCGCGGGGCAGCCACCAGCTCCCTGGCCCATGACAAGACCTCGTCGCGCGGGGCAAATTCAACGGCAATAATCAAAATCCTCCCCCAATGCTCGTCCGTTATCTCCATGGCGGCATTCTCCAGCGTAGGCAGGCCGTTTCTGTTATTGGTGGCGGCCACGATGGTCTTTTTCCATTGGCTGTTGCGCTCTATCGGGAAATATTCCGGGAAACGGGTCATCGAGTTCTCCGAACGGGTGTAGCCGTAATCATGGTTTCCGGTAGAAATGAGATAAGGGACCTTGTTATCCAACCGCCCGAAAGCCCGCGACACAAATGTCCACTGCTCCCGGCTCGTAAGATTCCCGAAACGCGGGAAGGGAGGTAGAATACATTCATTCTGGTCTACCAAGTCGCCCGTACAAAGCACCGCCTTTACACGGAGGGAGTCTATATGATGAGCGGTCCACGCCGTCATCAGCTCAAAAACCGGCTGGTTATAGTCATACTTCACGTAGTTTTGCGGGTCGCCCAGCAGGACGATGGAAAAAGAATTAGGATTGCACAAATGCTGCTGGTTGGTATTGACTTGTGCCCGGAGCTGGAGGAATGCCAGCAGGCATCCCAAACAAAGAATGATTCTGTTTTTCATGGTTGCGTACTGAATTGATAAATACATGTCTGTTTATAAAGGTCTCCTTCACGTAATACGATGGAGGGGAAATGCGGATTGTTCGGTGTATCGGGAAAGCACTGGGTTTCAAAGCAGACGGCGCTACGACGCGGATACACAGTGCCATGCATGCCCGTGAAGCCCGGCAAATAATTGCCGGTGTACATGATAAGCCCCGGCTCTGTGGTATAGATATCCATTCTGCGCCCACTGGACGGACTGATGCAGGTGGCGGCGAAAGAGAGCTCATGCAGCGCGGGTTTCTTCAAGACAAAACAGTGGTCATAACCGTGGCCGTTGAGCAACTGCAAGTCTTTCCGGTTGATGCGTTCGCCTATGGAATGGTAGTCGCGGAAATCAAAAGGCGTATCGCCCACTGCCCTGACTTCACCGGTATTGTTCGTATTCATGTCGATAGGCAGGTAGAAATCCGCGTTTATCCTCACCAGATGGTCTTCAATGGAAGTAGTGGGAGTTCCCATGCCCGCCAGGTTAAAATAGGCATGATTGGTGGGACAGAACAAGGTGTCGCGGTCTGTCTCCGCCTCATAATCTATACGGAACCCATTGTCGTCCGTCAAGGTATACATCATCCTTACCGTAACATTGCCCGGAAAACCGGCTTCTCCATCGGCATGGAAAAGACGGAGGAGAAGTTGGTTTTCACACGGTTGCTGTGCTTCCCACACCACCGTGTGAAAACCGTTATCACCACTGTGCAGAGTATTAGAAACAGAGTTAAGCTGTAAGTGATAATCTTTTTCTCCTACACGGAAAGCGCCGTGCAATATGCGTCCGGCTACGGGGCCTATAGTAGCTCCTATATAATAGTCCTTGCTTTGCCTGCGGGCCTCTTCCAGCGTATCGAAGCCTATGACGACATTTTCAAACTTACCATGACTATCAGGAGCCATGATGGATAAGACGATGGCCCCGTAGTTCGTGACGCACATCTCCATACCGCTGCCATTGCGCAGTATATAAAGGCCGGTATCCTTTCCGTTGATTACGGACCGGAAATTATCAGGATTCAATCCCGTCAGGTTGGTCTTATCTTTCATACTTTCTAAACTTCGGGATATTCGTTGCACAACAGATGTTCGGCCGGAACATCCTCTTCTATCTGCGGGAAACGCCCCTTGGGGGTGAGGAAACGGTTGTCCCTCATGTCATCGTTCACCGTGGAGACTTCGCCTACCAGGCAATGGTCGTCCTCGGCCCAGAAAGTATGGTAGAGATAAGGCTCGTAACAAATGCTTTGTCCGGGAGCAAGACGCACCGTTTCTCCGGGAGCTACCCGTGTACTGACTCCGTCGATGGAAACGACAAGCGGTTCTTCAGTCAGCATTTCAGTTTCCTTGTCGGCCTTCCACAGACGCATGCAGAGGATTCCTCCACCCCGGTTGATGATGTCTTCCGTTTTCAGCCAATGGAAATGGGTAGGAGTAACTTGTCCGCAGCGGACAAACATAATCTTTTCACAATAGGGTTTGTCTTTCTTCTGCAGACTTCCATTACGGAGGGTTACCAGCGTCAGGCCGATTTTCAGGAAATCGCCCCAGCCGAAGTCGGTCAGGTCCCAACCCATGGCTCTTTCCCGGATATCATCACATTCCGGTCCTTTGGTCTTCCAGTCGTCCGGAGTCCAGTCCGCCCATGGAGGCAGCATGAAGTGGTACTTTGTCATAAATGCTTTGGCTTCGCGGATATATCGATTGATTTCACTGCGTTTCATGTTTATCTGTTTTTTAAGGTTTTACACTTTATTTCTTCAATAATTCCTTCAACGGGATAGCCTGGAACTGGATGTCGGCTTGGCTCCCCTCATAAAAGATACCTATGGTATGCTCGTCAATGGAGGTCATGCAAGAGTACCCCGCCCCCCTACCTTCATCCAGCAACGTCCAATACTCCTCGGGCCAAGTTTGCCCGTCATCGAAACTCACCTTAATGGTAATGTTGTTACGGCGCTCTTTTGAATTAGGATTGGCAAAGAGTAATACATGACGTTCTTCTCCGTCTTCAATATAATCATGGCGCAGCAAGGATGCCTGGCAAGCCGGTTCAATGAGAGCTCTGCGCGACGTGGGATGTTCCGTCCACGTTTTTCCCAAATCGGCAGTGACGGCAATGGCCCGCCCATTACCTTCCTGACGTCCCCGGTTGCTGCGCTCACGCATGTTCAACATCAAGGAATGGTCTGAAAGTTCTACCACCTGACATTCGTTGGTATTGTAGTAGGCCGGTTCGCCTACGGTCCAGTTTTCGCCCTTGTCTTTACTCCACATGATTGTAGAGAACTGAAGCCCGTCTTCGTTCCGCCCCTCTACCGGAAATACCAATGTACCGTCTTCCATTGTGATGCCACGACCCGGTCCGGGAGCAAGCAGCCACCATTTTTCCTTTTTTACTTGGCGGGTAATGTTACGCGGCTCACTCCAGGTAAGTCCGTCGTCAGTACTCTTACTAATCAGGAATTGGGAACTCTGTTTAACGTCATATCCCGGCTGAGAACCGTGCGCACGCCACTGGTGGTTCCATACGGTCGAGGTATCGGTAAGATTCTCTATCCATTTGCCCGTCTTGGGGTCCAAGACTCCGTGCATCCATAACCCTATGACATAGAGGTCACCGGTGAAATCATCCGACAAGATGCAACCATCACTCACTCCATTATATTTCTGAGGTAGCCCGCCCCATTCTTTCATATCCAGAACAGTCTGCATGGGTTGCCAAGTCCGCCCTCCATCTTCACTGCGATTGATGGCAATATCAATGTCGCCCTGCAAATCGTCATCTCTTTCATTGCGTGCATCATACAAGGCCAGCAAGGTACCTTTCGTCGAAGTCACCAATCCGGGAATGCGGGAAGTGTGTACCCCGTCCTGACCCGGCTGCCGCAGGGCCACTCCTATACGGAGCGGCTTTACTGCGGGCAACTGGCGGATGCCCACCAGCCCCAGGTCTGTCTGGACACTGCTGCATGAGATTTCAATCTTGCTTGTAGCCTGCGCCGCATCATCCCTCAGTCGGAGTGTCACCCAGCATGTCAGTGTATCTTCCTCTATCTGCCGGCCTACCTTAAAACTCAATTGTTTGTTCACCGGTTTGGCACTTGCACAAACCTGCCCACAATTCTCATCCAAGAACAGCGAAGCGGAAACGACATCACCGGAACGGACAGTTCCATCCAAAGTGAAATTTATCTTTTCCAACTGATATGCCACGCCGCTGTTCCTAATCAGACGCAGACACAATACCGGATTATGCTCCTTCAATGTCAACACCGGATATACCGGTTGCCGAATCTCCACCGCTATCTTATCCGTATAATTTTGGCATGCCATGATGCCCCAAGCAGACAAGACCAGTAAAAGTATAGTCTTATATCTCATATCATCCCAATATTTATTTGTAACCTTCCGTTTGTGTTATATTCGGATTAGTATTGAGACAAGCAGGAGCAATAGGCCACAAGGTAACATTCTTCTCCCCTTCACGCCCCTTCAAGGTCTCAATAAGCTCGAATTCCTTATTAAAGCGAAGGTATGCCCACCATGCTTTTGATTCTGCGACAAACTCTTTCAGTATTTCGCTGATAATGGCATTGTCTATGGCATCCTGAGTCCTTGCCGTGTAGTAGTTGTCTACCCCATAAGCACGCTTGGCCACTACATTCAGATTCTGCAAAGCGGCATCCGTATTTCCCAAGGCATTTTCCACTTCAGCTTTCAAAAGATAGGCTTCGGCCAAACGATAGACGGGGACATCACTGTCAAAACTACGCGTATCATTGGCAAAGGAGCCTTTGAACTTCACAACCATCCTTTTAATCTGTACTTCTTCCGTCAGGAACTTATCCTCGAATACCCGTACTGAAACATCCGTACGCGTGTCACGTGCATCCTCAGCCAGGAAATCGCAATAGGCTTGCGTGGGCACAACATACTGGGCATGGGAACCGGCAGGAACCTCATCCTCGGTATATCCGGCTTCCCTCAGCCGGGTTCTGTCACCGTTAGGTGCCAGATAATAGGCGAAAAAGTTGGGGGATGTTCCCGGAGTCACATTTTCATTGACGATATAGGGCAATGTCCAGATAAGCTCAGAATTGGCTTCGTTGTTTAAATTGAAAATATCGGCAAACGTGGGAAGAAGTGCATATCCGGCTTTCAATACCGCATCAACAGAAGACTGCGCCGTACTCAGAGCCGCATTCCCTCCTCCCAGACGCTTTGCCTTCCATAAGTAATATTCAGTACGCAACATGTTGATGGCAGCCGGAGATGCCTTATGGAGAAGCTTGGAAGAAGCGGGCATCAACCTTAAAGCTTCTTCTATATCGGTTTCGACCTGAGCATATACTTCAGAGGCCGCCGTACGGCTGGGATACATGTCCTCCTGCTTTTCTGACTCAAAGCCGGAAGTCAGTAACGGACAGTCACCGAATACCCGCACCAGAGTAAAGTAACAATATGCCCGTAGGAAATAGGCATTGGCCATCACCTCATTACGTGTAGCTTCATTGGTGAAAGAGATTTCCGGAGTATGCTTCAGAATCAAATTTGCACTATTAATGGTAGTATATATGCTACTCCAATTTGTACCTGCATCACCGCTCAGCAATACGTTTGTACCCACTCTATTAAAAAACGCATCATTTACCGCCCCACTCTCATACCAGTTTGAGCGCATCTCTCCATAGATGTTGAGCAAATCGGAAAAGGCGGAACGGAATTGAGTATATGCTCCATTTACCGCACTCGTAGCATCGCTCTCCTCTGTCCACATGGATAGGCTGGTGAACTGGCTGGGCTGTATCACATTCAGGTCTCCATGACATGATGTAAAAAACGAGACCCCACTTATAAGAAGAATGCCGGATAATATTTTTATTTTCATAATTCTTATTTTTCGTATTAAACTTTTTTTATCACAAAGTAACTTTACATCCGATAGAGAACTTACGGATAGGCGGATAGGTGTTGAAACTACCGGAATAGGTACTTGATGCACCTACTTCGGGAGAAAGGCCTATTACTTCCGTAAAATAATGCAGATTGTTTCCGGCCAGGGTCAATACCAGCCCTTTCAGACCAATCTTTGCCAGCAATGCCTGAGGCAGAGCATATTGCAGAGAGATTTCACGGATACAGAGATAATCGGCTTTCTGGGTGAAAACATCGGAGTTGTCCCGGAAATTCTTATTCAACTCATCGGAGTCATTGCCTGAGAAACGGGCATACTTGGCCTTACTCGGGTCATCCCCCACATTCCAGCATTTTAGGATTTCAGCAGGCAGGCTGGTGTTTCCATTCATGAAATTACACATCTGGCGTTGCAGATAACCATTGGAAATGGAGTGCCCCAAAGCAAAATCAAGATAGACATTCAATGTGAAGCCCTTGTAAGTGAAAGTATTGTTCAAACCTCCGGTGGTATGGGGAATCGTATTTCCCAGCAGGAACATATCATTGCTGTTGATGATATCGTCTCCGTTCAGGTCTTTCCACTCATAGTCTCCGATAGTCTTTTTTCCGACACCCAGTTTCTGTTTCGTGGTCCAGTCCCAACCTTTGGATGAGGTGTCATAACGGGCATTGGCAGCCTGCTCGGGAGTTGTAATGATAAAGTCTTTCTTATATCCATAGAAACGCCCCAACGGTTCACCCTCGGCAACACCTCCGAATTCTTTGGTCGTGCCATCCTGCATTTTTACAGAGTATCCTCCCTGGCGGTTCTTGTCCCGTCCGTTTTCGGGCAGTTTAAGCACCTTGTTCTTTACGTAAGTAATGGTGAATTTAGATTCCCACGTGAAATCCTTCTTGACAATGTTACGTGTTGTTATTTCAGCATCGAAACCACGGAAACGTACTTTTCCAAGATTGGTAAGGATGGAACCGTATCCCGACGTATTGGGCAATACTTTGGAAGTAATCAGGTTATCCGTAATCTTATTAAAGTAATCGATACCCAGAATGATGCGGTTCTTGAACAAGCCTAAATCAAAACCTAAATCCAATTGTGTGGAAGTCTCCCATTCAAGAGCCTTGTTAGGCATGGCCGAAGAAACGGTCGCAGCACTTTGATCGTAACTGGTGGTAATGGCATACAATCCTAATGCATCGTAATAGCCGATGGAGTTGTTACCGGTCTGCCCATAACTGCCACGCCACTTCAAATTACTTATAAAACCGATATTCTGCATAAAAGGCTCATCACTCATAACCCATCCGACAGACAATCCGGGGAAGAATCCCCATTGGTTGCCTTTGGCAAAACGGGAAGAGCCGTCCTCACGGAAAGTAGCAGTCAACATATATCTTTTCAGATAATCATAGTTCAATCGGCCGAAATAACCGATATTCACATCTTCCTGCTTGGTCGACGTTGCATCGGAATAAACAGAACCTCCGTTCAATGTCGGTATCTTGTCGGAGCTGTGTCCGGTAGTGGCAGCATACACATACTTGTACAAATATTGCTGATAGGAATATCCTACCATCGCACTGATGCTGTGTTTATCGGCAAACGTTCTTGTATAGCTGGTGTAGAATTCCAGTTTCTTCCGTTGCTCATCCGTCATGTTGGTAGTCGCCTTCCGCGTTCCATTCATCGGGTTGGCACGCATGAATGTATCTCCATGGCTG
>NZ_JBCNZM010000092.1:0-7917 GCF_040227615.1 Bacteroides sp. RTP31139st1_H2_RTP31139_211217
ACGCTACCGCCATGGTCACGGGGTCGCCCGCCACTGCAATGGCTGTATTCACCAGGCAAGCCGAAGCGCCCATTTCCATAGCCTCTGCCGCATGGCTCGGGGCACCGATACCGGCATCCACCACTACGGGGATATTGGCTTGTTCAATGATTATTCTCAGGAAATCCCTTGTCTGTAGTCCTTTGTTTGTACCGATAGGAGCACCCAGCGGCATGACGGTGGCGGCACCGGCTTCTTCCAGCCTCTTGCACAGTGTGGGGTCGGCCTGGCAATAGGGCAGTACCACAAATCCTAACTTGACCAGTTCTTCCGTGGCTTTCAGCGTCTCTACAGAATCGGGCAACAGATAGCGGGGGTCGGGGTGTATCTCCAGTTTCAGCCAGTTCGTGCCGAAAGCTTCACGCGCCATCTGTGCAGCAAAAACAGCTTCTTCGGCATTGCGCACGCCGGAGGTGTTGGGCAGAAGCTGGATACCGGGATGCTGTATGTGTACCAGCATATTGTCTTCCTTGTTGTCCAGTTCAATGCGTTTCATGGCTACCGTCACCATTTCTGTGCCGGATGCCAGGATAGACTGCTCCATCACTTCATCGGAATTGAACTTTCCGGTTCCTAAAAACAGACGGGAGTTGAACTCACGTCCCGCAATCACTAATTTTTCCATATCAGTCGTCATATATTAATTCTTTATTTTTCATTCTCCATTAAAGAAATGATTCTTTTCATTTCATCTGCCGGACTATCGGCATGCAGTACCGTGCCCGAAAGGGCAATCCCGCTTACCCCCGTCTGCATAACGGCTGGAATATCCGCTATGGTTATTCCACCGATGGCTACTATCGGAAGGTGTATATCCTTCTCCTGCATCCGGTGGATGATAGCTGTATATCCTTCCAGTCCCAATATCGGACTCAGATTCTTCTTGGTAGTGGTGTAGCGGAAGGGGCCGCAGCCTATGTAGTCGGCACCGGCTTTGTAGTGTTGCAGTACATCCTCAAAAGTATTGGCGGTACCGCCTATAATGTACTCCGCGCCCAGAATCCGGCGTGCGTCGGCTATGGGCATGTCTTTCTTTCCAAGATGTACGCCGTCGGCATGCAGTTTTCGCGCCAGTTCCACATGGTCGTCAATGATGAAGGTGGCACCGTATTGCCGGCAAAGGGCCTGCACTTCCAAAGCTACGGGTTCTATCGTTTCCACCGGGGTGTCTTTCATGCGCAGTTGCACCCAGCGGCAACCGCCCTCAAGAGCCATGCGTGCAGCATCCAGATACGAATATCGTTCCGTATAGTGCGTGATGAACTGCATTCCTCCGTTTTTCAGTCTCTCGTCCTTCATCTTCCTCACCCTCCGCAAGCTGCTTTGATAATGATGATGGGCATGTATTCCCTCAGGATGCATTTTGTCCATTCCGTGCGAAGTACAATACGGTTGTCTACGGCCACGGCAATGCCTTGCATCGGTAGGGCAAGTTCCTCGATAAGTTGTGAAAGGGTAGTGGCGCCGGTTTTCACTTCCTTGTTGTTGACCAATACTTTCATTTTTCTGTTCATTAAGAAATAAAACAAATGGAAGTAAATACAAAGAAGCGTCTTTACGGCAAGTTCAGTGAAGAAAGAAATATCCAATTCCTACGGCAGTACTAACTGCATCAGGTTCGAGGGTATAATCTCAGCCCGTCGGGGCACCCCTTTGTCTTTACGGCAACAAAGGTAAGGGAAAATCGGAAATAAAAAACAAAAGAACGTACTTTTTATTTCAGTGATTACTTTTTGTTTACTCGCGCCCCTTTGTGGCACGTATCTTTTTCAGCGTATTCCGAACAGTGGTTCTGACTCCAGTTGAATAAAAATCAAGCTCTGTATTTTCCAGTATCAGTTGCAATTCCTGCAGCAGTTCCGGCTCCTTCCTGCAAAGCAGATAGGCTATTCTGATGGAAAGGGCTTGCACTCCTATGCTTTCTTGCGGAGATAGCATGTGGTCCAGGCAGTAATTCAGCAAATCGACGGAGATTGGAGTAGGGATGGGAATATTATACAGTATAGATAATAAGAGACGTTTGGAACCGTCGTGCGTGCAGTCTATCAGCCGTTGAATGATTTCATCGTACAGTAGGATGAACCAGCCGGGATGGATTTCGCTCAATTTCTCGCATACCCATATTGCCCGCCATGACACCGTCTGTTTTTCATCGTATGTCAATCGGTATATATCTTCAAAATACTCGGGGCAGAGGCATACCTCTTGTACCAGAGAGTCTATCGATAACTTATGAATAGGTACTGCCAAGGTATTTCTGAACTCCGTAATCTTTTCCATATATCCCATTTTGTTGTGAGTGGCAAATATAAAGGAAATGGCCTATTAAAACAAGAAAGGCTGTCTATTTGAAGAAAGACAGCCTTGAAAATATTCTATTTAAGGAATTATGCAATCCCGTGAGCCGTAGCTTCCGGTGCAATCTTCTTGATAAGACCTTGCAGCACTGCACCAGGACCGCACTCTGTGAAGTCCGTAGCACCATCGGCAACCATGTTCTTCACTGTTTGCGTCCAACGTACCGATGCTGTCAGCTGAGCCACCAGGTTCTTCTTGATTTCTACCGGGTCAGTATGAGGCATAGCGTCTACATTCTGATATACGGGGCACTTCGGAGCATGGATTTCTGTTGCATTGATGGCTGCTTCCAGTTCAACTTTGGCAGGGTTCATCAGCGGAGAGTGGAACGCACCGCCTACCTTCAACGGCAGAGCACGCTTTGCACCTGCAGCCTTCATCAGTTCGCAAGCCTTGTTGATACCTTCTATGGAACCGGAAATTACAATCTGTCCCGGGCAGTTATAGTTGGCTGCCACGCAAACTTCACCTTCAGCACTTACTTGAGCGCAGATTTCCTCAACCTTTTCATCCGGCAGGGCAATAATGGCTGCCATAGTGGAGGGCTGTGCCTCACAAGCCTTTTGCATAGCCATGGCACGGGCATACACCAGTTTCAGACCATCTTCAAAGCTCAGTGCACCGGCAGCAACCAAGGCAGAGAACTCGCCCAATGAGTGACCGGCGGTCATCTCCGGCTTAAAGTCATCGCCCATGCAGAGGGCGGAAATAACGGAATGAAGGAATACGGCAGGTTGGGTAACTTTAGTCTGGCGCAGGTCTTCATCTGTTCCGTTGAACATAATATCAGTAATACGATACCCGAGGATATCATTTGCTTTCTCAAAAAGTTCCTTGGCTAATGCCGAATTTTCGTACAGGTCCTTTCCCATGCCAACGAATTGGGCACCTTGACCCGGAAATACAAATGCTTTCATATTTACTCGTTTTTTAGTGTTTAAATAAAAAGTGCTGCAAAGGTAGAGGTTTTTCTGATATTCACCGCACAAACGGATGTTTTTTGTGCAATGCCCTTACTTTAAGGAGGGAAGCTAAAATACAATATGTATGCTTGGGCCTTCTGTGGTATCCGGAGGCTGAAATACTTATAAATGAAACACTTTCTCCTTATTGTACTTCCTACAATTAGACCTCTTGTATATTCTTGTAAATTACATATTGTATTCCATACGATAACAACTGAAAATGATATTGTATAAAGTAAGATATGTATTCAGTTGAAAAATAATGCTTTATAACATTATAAAAATAATCTTTTCCTTTATTGCAAATTAGAAAAACCTATTTATATTTGCAGCGCTTAACGAGATATATTATGCAAAACATAGAACAAAAAACGCCGTTGGCAAACAATCATATCTCTGTGGACTGTGTAGTGATTGGTTTTGACGGAGAACAGCTAAAGGTTCTGCTGATTAAGCGTGCAGGAGAGGAAGAAGGAGAAATCTTTCATGATATGAAGCTTCCCGGAAGTTTGATTTACATGGATGAGGATTTGGATGAAGCTGCCAAACGGGTGTTGAATGAATTGACGGGTCTGAAGAACGTCAATCTGATGCAATTCAAGGCATTCGGCTCAAAAAACCGTACGAAAGACCCCAGAGATGTACATTGGCTGGAACGTGCCATGCAGTCCAGGGTGGAGCGTATTGTCACCATAGCCTATCTTTCCCTGGTGAAGATAGACCGCGCATTGAACCGTGATTTGGACAATTATCAAGCCAGTTGGGTAGCCATGCCGGATATAAAGGCTCTGGCATTCGACCACAACCTGATTATCAAGGAAGCCATTACCTATGTCCGCCAGTACGTCGAGTTCAACCCGTCTTCACTGTTCGACTTGTTGCCGCGTAAGTTCACCGCATCCCAGCTTCGCACTTTGTACGAACTGGTGTATGACAAGCAGTACGACGTACGCAATTTCCATAAAAAAATTGCCTTGATGGAGTATGTCGTCCCCCTGGAAGAAAAACAGCAGGGCGTGGCCCACCGGGCGGCACGTTACTACCGTTTCGACAAAAAGATATACAATAAAATCCGACGGTAGCCGGATTGTAAATTCTTCATATCACTTTCATTTTAATATTGATAGAAATGTATTTATTAGGTTATGACATCGGCAGCTCGTCTGTAAAAGCGAGTCTGGTAAATGCGGAAAGCGGCAAGTGTGTATCGTCTGCCTTCTTCCCCAAGACTGAAGCGGAAATTATCGCAGTGAAGCCCGGCTGGGCAGAGCAAGACCCCGGAAATTGGTGGGAAAATTTGAAACTGGCCACACAAGCTGTATTGGCAGAATCCGGAGTAAACGCAGAAGACATCAAGGCGATTGGTATCTCTTATCAGATGCATGGCTTGGTATGTGTAGATAAAAACCAGCAGGTGTTGCGTCCTGCCATTATCTGGTGCGACTCCAGAGCCGTGCCCTACGGACAAAAGGCTTTCGAAACATTGGGAGAGGAGACTTGCCTTTCACATTTGCTGAATTCTCCGGGCAACTTCACGGCCTCCAAACTGGCTTGGATTAAGGAGAATGAGCCTTCCGTTTACGAAAAGATTCATAAGATAATGCTGCCGGGCGACTATATCGCCATGAAGTTGAGCGGTACCATCTGTACCACGGTGTCCGGTTTGTCCGAAGGGATGTTCTGGGATTTCAAGAACAACCGGGTTGCTGATTTTCTGATGGAGTATTATGGATTCGACTCCTCTCTGATTGCCGACATCAAACCGACTTTCTCCGAGCAGGGACGCGTCAATGCTGCTGCAGCCGCAGAGCTGGGTCTGAAAGAAGGTACGCCTATCACTTACCGTGCCGGCGACCAGCCCAACAATGCCCTTTCCCTGAATGTATTCAATCCGGGTGAAATTGCTTCTACCGCCGGAACGTCCGGTGTGGTATACGGCGTGAACGGTGAGGTGAACTACGACCCCAAGTCACGTGTCAACACCTTTGCACACGTCAACCATGCTGCCGGGCAAACCCGTCTGGGTGTTCTGCTGTGCATCAATGGTACGGGCATCCTCAATTCATGGGTAAAACGCACCGTTGCTCCCGAAGGCATCTCTTACAACGATATGAATCTGCTGGCCGCACAAGCCCCCATCGGCAGTGCCGGTATCAGTATCCTGCCCTTTGGAAACGGTGCGGAGCGTATGCTGGAGAACAAGGAAATAGGCTGCTCCATTCATGGCATCAACTTCAACCAGCACGGCAAACAGCATATCGTCCGTGCAGCACAGGAAGGCATCGTTTTCTCCTTTAAATATGGAATCGACATCATGGAACAAATGGGCATTCCCGTGCAGAAAATTCATGCAGGCAAGGCTAATATGTTCCTCAGCCCGCTGTTCCGCGAGACATTGGCCGGTGTGACGGGAGCTGTCATCGAACTGTATGATACCGACGGCTCTGTAGGTGCCGCCAAAGGCGCCGGAATCGGTGTGGGCATATACAAGGACAACAACGAAGCATTTGCCACGCTTGAGAAGCTCGAGGTGATAGAGCCGAAAGTGGCAGACCGCCAGGCTTATGCCGACGCATATGCGCGCTGGAAACACTGGGTAATGTGCTAATGTGCACATTAAAACGTTAGCACGTTAAAACAATAAATTAATAATTAACCCCGTGATGAATGTGTCTGTCATTGGCACATTCTCACATTAAAACATTAAATTCTTATGGCAACAAAAGAGTATTTTCCCGGAATAGGAAAGATTAAATTCGAAGGTAAAGAGAGCAAGAACCCGATGGCATTCCGTTATTACGATGCCGATAAAGTAATCATGGGTAAGAAAATGAGCGAATGGCTGAAGTTCGCCATGGCATGGTGGCACACTCTTTGCGCAGAAGGTGGTGACCAATTCGGTGGCGGAACAAAGAAATTCCCCTGGAACGGTGAGGCTGACAAGGTTCAGGCTGCCAAGAACAAAATGGACGCCGGCTTTGAATTCATGCAGAAAATGGGTATCGAATACTACTGCTTCCACGATGTAGACCTCTGCGAAGAAGCCGAGACCATTGAAGAATACGAAGCCAACTTGAAGGAAATCGTAGCGTATGCCAAGCAGAAACAAGCAGAAACCGGCATCAAACTGTTGTGGGGTACTGCCAACGTATTCGGCCATGCCCGCTACATGAATGGTGCAGCCACCAATCCCGATTTCGATGTTGTGGCACGTGCCGCCATCCAAATCAAAAACGCCATCGACGCTACTATCGAACTGGGAGGTTCAAACTATGTATTCTGGGGCGGTCGCGAAGGCTACATGTCATTGCTGAATACAGACCAGAAGCGTGAGAAAGAGCACCTCGCACAGATGTTGACCATCGCCCGCGACTATGCACGTGCCCGCGGCTTCAAAGGTACCTTCTTGATTGAACCGAAACCGATGGAACCTACAAAACACCAGTATGATGTAGACACCGAAACCGTTATCGGCTTCTTGAAGGCTCACAATCTGGACAAAGATTTCAAGGTGAACATCGAAGTGAACCACGCTACTTTGGCGGGCCACACCTTCGAGCACGAACTCGCAGTAGCCGTAGACAACGGTATGCTCGGCTCCATCGACGCCAACCGTGGTGACTACCAGAACGGCTGGGATACAGACCAGTTCCCCATTGACAACTTCGAACTGACCCAGGCAATGATGCAAATCATCCGTAACGGAGGCTTTGGCAATGGCGGTACAAACTTCGATGCCAAGACCCGTCGCAACTCCACCGACCTGGAAGACATTTTCATTGCCCACATCGCCGGTATGGACGTGATGGCACGTGCACTGGAAAGTGCAGCCAAACTGCTTGAAGAGTCTCCTTACAAGAAGATGCTGGCCGACCGCTATGCTTCCTTCGACAGTGGTAAAGGCAAGGAATTTGAAGATGGCAAACTGACGCTGGAGGATTTGGTAGCTTACGCAAAAGCCAACGGTGAGCCGAAACAGACCAGCGGCAAGCAGGAATTGTATGAGGCAATCGTGAATATGTACTGCTAATAATGATCAATGTTTAGTGATTAGTGGTTAATAAGTTGCGCATGAGGTGTTTCAATATTAATCATTAATCGCTAATCATTAATCGCTAATCATTAACCATTAATCATTAATATCATGAATTATACAGAAAAAGGCAGTAAACTCTACCTCTTCTCTATTGTGCTGGTAGCCGTCATCGGGGGCTTGCTTTTCGGCTACGATACAGCAGTCATATCCGGTGCCGATAAAGGGCTTCAGGCATTTTTTATGGGTGCCTCCGATTTTGTCTACACAGATACGATTCACGGCATTACCTCTTCCAGTGCACTTATCGGATGTATCATCGGTAGTGCTCTTTCGGGATTCTTCGCATCCAATCTGGGACGTAAGAATTCTCTTTTCATAGCCGGCGTCTTGTTCTTTCTGTCGGCATTGGGCTCCTACTACCCGGAATTCCTTTTCTTCGACTATGGTGTTCCTTCCTATTCCTTGCTCGTGGCATTCAATTTCTACCGTGTATTGGGAGGAATCGGCGTAGGTTTGGCA
>NZ_JBCNZM010000092.1:7927-11791 GCF_040227615.1 Bacteroides sp. RTP31139st1_H2_RTP31139_211217
GGTTTGGCATCGGCCATCTGCCCGATGTATATTGCGGAAATTGCGCCGAGCAACATTCGCGGGACTCTGGTATCATGGAATCAGTTTGCCATTATCTTCGGCCAGTTGGTGGTTTACTTCGTGAACTTCCTCATTCTGGGCGAGAATTCAAGTCCGGTGATAAAGGCCATTGAAGGAGTCAACCAGATTCTGAATCCCGAAGCGGCAGCATGGACCACAGAGATAGGATGGCGTCTGATGTTTGTCAGTGAGGCTGTTCCTGCAGGAGTCTTTGCGTTGCTCGTACTGTTTGTTCCCGAAACGCCACGCTATCTTGCCATGAGTGGCAAGGATGATAAGGCACTCCAGGTGTTAAGCCGTATCAACGGCTTGGCTCAGGCAAAGGTTATTCTGTCTCAAATCAAAGCCACGGCAGAGGAAAAGACGGAAAAGCTTTTCACTTATGGCTGGATGGTTATCTTTATCGGTATCATGCTGAGTGTATTCCAGCAAGCGGTAGGTATCAACGCCGTACTCTATTTCGCACCGCGTATCTTCGAAACGATGGGAATGGGCAACCCGATGGTTCAAACCGTCATCATGGGTATCATCAATATTCTGTTCACGTTGCTGGCTGTCTTTACAGTCGAGAAATGGGGACGTAAACCGCTGCTCATCTCGGGGTCTATCGGCATGGCGATAGGTGCTTTCGGAGTAGCTCTTTGCAACGTTGTGGCAGGGCTTCCTCCCATGTTGGCTGTTGTCAGCATCATGGTCTACAGTGCTTCGTTCATGTTCAGCTGGGGCCCCATCTGCTGGGTACTGATTGCTGAAATCTTCCCGAATACCATCCGTGGCGCTGCAGTAGCCATTGCCGTAGCCTTCCAATGGATATTCAATTTCATTGTATCTTCCACCTTCGTACCTATGTACAATATGAGTTTGGGAGATATGGGAGACAAGTTCGGGCACATGTTTGCTTATGGCTTATACGGAATCATCTGTGTGGTGGCTGCTCTGTTTGTCTGGAAGCTTGTTCCCGAAACGAAAGGCAAGACACTGGAAGACATGACCAAGCTGTGGAAGAATAGAAGAAACAATAGATAAGACCGTCATTGAAACTGTCCATATAAGACGGGAAAGAGGAGGCCTGATGAATGCCTCCTCTTTTTGTTATCAATTCCGTATCTTTTCCCTTATCCGTTCAAGATGGGAAAGAAAAATCTTCGGAGGGGAAGATAACATGTAAGGATAAACCGTACCTTTGCACTGTTTTTAATCAGGAATAGCAAGAAAGTTATGGATTCAATGAAAATCAATAAGGTGCAGATACGCAATCTGCAGATTGAAGATTATGACCAGTTGGCACAATCGTTTACGCGCGTTTATTCAGACGGAAGCGATGTGTTCTGGACGCACAAACAAATAGAAAAACTGATACGCATCTTCCCCGAGGGACAGATTGTGACGGTGGTTGACGAGAAAATCGTGGGCTGTGCGCTTTCCATCATAGTGAACTACGATGATGTGAAGAACGACCACACTTACGCCCAGGTTACGGGCAAGGAGACTTTTAACACCCACAATCCGAAAGGCAACATACTTTATGGCATCGAAGTCTTTATCCATCCCCAATACCGTGGCCTGCGTCTGGCACGCCGTATGTATGAATACCGCAAGGAACTTTGCGAGACATTGAACCTGAAGGCAATCATGTTTGGCGGACGTATCCCCAACTACTACAAATATGCCGATCAAATCCGCCCCAAGGAGTACATAGATAAGGTGAAGCAAAAGGAAATCTTCGACCCGGTGCTGACCTTTCAGCTCTCTAACGACTTCCACGTGCGCAAGGTGATGCGCAACTACCTTCCCAATGATGAGGAGTCCAAGCACTACGCCTGCCTGCTGCAATGGGACAATATCTACTATCAGGCTCCCACACAAGACTATGTAAACCCCAAAACCACTGTCCGCGTAGGCTTGGTACAATGGCAGATGCGTACCTACAAGACACTGGATGACCTTTTTGAGCAAGTGGAATTTTTTGTGGATGCCGTGAGCGACTACAAGAGTGACTTTGTCCTTTTTCCCGAATACTTCAACGCACCGTTGATGGCAAAATTCAACAACGAGGGCGAGTCGCAGGCTATCCGCGGGCTGGCGGCCTATACCGAGGAAATCAAGGAGCGTTTCGTCAAGCTCGCCATCAGCTATAACATCAACATTATTACGGGCAGTATGCCGCTTATCAAGGAAGACGGGCTGCTATACAACGTAGGATTCCTCTGCCGACGTGACGGAAGTTATGAAATGTACGAAAAGATACATGTCACTCCCGACGAGATAAAGTCCTGGGGACTGAGCGGAGGCAAGTCCATCCAAACTTTCGATACGGACTGTGCTAAGATAGGCGTGCTGATATGCTACGATGTAGAGTTCCCCGAACTGAGCCGCATCATGGCGGACCAAGGCATGCAGATACTCTTTGTTCCTTTCCTTACCGATACGCAGAATGCTTACAGCCGCGTAAAGGTGTGCGCCCATGCTCGTGCCATCGAAAACGAGTGCTTTGTAGTGATAGCCGGCAGTGTAGGCAATCTTCCCCGCGTGCACAACATGGACATCCAGTATGCCCAGTCCGGTGTGTTCACTCCCTGCGACTTCGCTTTCCCCACAGACGGCAAGCGTGCGGAAGCCACTCCGAATACCGAAATGATTCTTGTGTCGGATGTGGATCTGGACTTGCTGAATGAACTGCATACCTACGGCAGTGTACGCAACCTGAAAGACCGGAGAGGCGATTTGTACGAGGTGAAGATGAAAAGATGACTTTCCCGAATGCCACACTCGGTTGCCTCCAATACCACACCTTATTCTCCGAAATGCCACACTTCATCGTCCGGAATGCCATAGGTTTCGGACAACGGAGTGTGGCATTTCAGCTGCTGAAGTGTGGCATCCGGGACGATGAAGTATGGCATTTCGGATGGTAATTCCATAGTTTATCCGTATCTTTACAAAACTTTTATTCTAAAAAACAGAAACAATGGCCAAGAAAGCTCTCTCTGCTCCCGAAATACCTCTCTGCATTAATGTGTTGCGATTACTTAACTACCGTCTGGCTCCCGACGAGCTGATTCTGTTCGACTGGCTTACAGTAAAACAGATTTCTTTTAAATACAAGCCTTTCCATTACTCCCAGGCGCGTGTAGAGGAAGAAACCCGTATCCGCCGTACCCGGCAGGAAGTCATCATTAAGCAATTCTCGGCCTTGGGCTTCTTGAAAACCGACATAAAGGTCAATTCCGTCACCCGTGGACGTGTCCGCTATTACTCCGTGGACTTCAGTGTACTTGCCGACGTGGATGTCCTAGTAGAAATCATCATGCCCCAAACCACGCTCTTCCGTGACTTCATCCTCTACTTTGCCTACCACGCCACTATGCAGAAGAAGAGCAAGGAAGAACAACTGAAGCCTGCCTCCGCCATAAATCACGAGGCTGCCGCCCGAATCTATCAACTGCTGAGCCAAGTCTATGACGAGCGCCGCCAATACTATAATGATGGGGGACTGACCGGAGATGTGAAGCCTGAACGCTCGAAATCTGCCATGCAATTGCAGCATAACAAACCCATAGAACGTAAACTGGCAAAGTTGGCAGACTACTACAACGATAACAGCATCAAAAACGCCTTTCTTGCCTATGTGGACGAAATCCTGACCCAAAAGAAAGAACCCGAAAACCTGATGTATTACTTTCTCTCTTTCGATGAGACATCGGATTGTTTCGGAGTGGTGAATCATTACCTTAATTATTTCACCTTGCATTATAGTTACAGCAGCAACAGTTGAAGTCTATCCGCTGATGATGCTGTTATTAT
>NZ_JBCNZM010000092.1:11801-18541 GCF_040227615.1 Bacteroides sp. RTP31139st1_H2_RTP31139_211217
CAGCAAAATAGCCCTCTCATTTGTTGTTTTCAACGTAGTTTTCAGGTCGCTTGTTTGAGCTAATTTTACGTTTTTTGCCGTTTTTGCTTAGGGAACCCGTGGATTTTGGCTTATTTTGAGAAACGTGATTCGCTCAAACTAAAACGGCAAATCATAAATGGAGACTTCTTTTTCGTGTACTGACATTCTCTCTGCATTATTCAAAAGAGAAATATCTTTAATCTTTTTATGATATAGAGAAAATTTTGCAATTTGTTCTATTTCTTTTTTACGGTTTTTACTAAGGATTAGATATTCTTCTTCTCTATCAATTCCTAAAAAACGGCGTCCCAAAAGATTGGCTGCAATTCCTGTAGTGCTGCTGCCTGTAAATGGGTCGAGAATCCACGCACCACCACGAGTTGATGCCAAAATAATACGCGACAATACAGATAAGGGTTTCTGAGTAGGATGTTTGCCACATGATTTTTCCCAACGAGCTATGGCCGGTAATTGCCATACGTCCGTCATCTGCTTGTTGCTGTTGATTTGCTTCATGATACTATAATTATAGTAGTGTGTTATTTTAGCAGACTTGCGTGCCCAAATAATGAACTCTGTTGAGTGTGTAAAATAACGACATGAAATATTAGGTGGCGGATTGGTCTTTGCCCATGTCACTACATTCAAAATCTTAAATCCTAATTCAGTCAGGATATTGGCTATTGAAAAAATATTATGATATGTACCGCTAATCCATATTGTTCCATTTTCCTTCAGTTTATTTTGGCATTCGCTTATCCATGCTCGATTGAACGAATCTATGTATTCAGGAGTACCTCCTTTATCCCATTCCCCTTTATCCACGCATACCATCTTCCCACTTTGCACACTTATCCCTCCATTACTGAGAAAGTAAGGAGGATCGGCAAATATCATATCGAACTTGAAACTGAATTGCTTTAATAATTCGATGCAGTCACCATGCAGGAGGGTAAAGGCACGGTCGGAGGATTTGAAATAAGGAATCATAATTTAGCAATAATCTCTTGATATTCCTTCCAGGACATTAACCGACCTTCTCCAGTGGGATAATTGACATCTTCCTGCCCCCATATCCATTTATATACTTTTATTAAAGCCTCAGGAGTTTCACCGGAAGCGAAATTTAAAGCTCTTATTTCATTTATAAAATCGGAAGGTTCTTCTCCATTATATGTTTTTTCCATTAAAGTCAGAAATACTTTTGCTTTATCTTTGTTTTCCTGAACTTTATTTATTACATCTTCTAAGATTTGTTTGTGAGATATTTGCCATAGTGTATTATCATTGGGATTATAGATGAATACTAAAAAATCTTCTTTTTTAGGTCTTCCATATACAGATTTACCACCAGGCTTCGTGATAACGATTTTCCTACCATCAGAGAGTTCTTCGACTTCATAACCTCGATATGGTAAATCTATAAGTTTTTGTGAGAAAGTAGCTTTATCCGCATTGTTTATACGAATAGGCTCTAGTTCTATATTATGTTGATAGATGTTTTTCATCGTTCTATTTATTTCATGATTTTACTTATAATGCCGTTCTCCATATCATTAATATTGTATATATGTTCAAGTACATCAAAAGTTTCTTCCAAATTTCGACGCGCACTATTCCATCCTTTTCCATCCGTAAACCAGACAAATGTAAAATCTGTTAGGTCTTTGGTTTCCAAGGTTATCGTTTTGTAACTTCTTGCTGTTTCGTTAAGCTTAGAGCCACTACTTCCATAAAAATTGGTTTCTATACCATATACCATGGTAGGTGTTTTTACGACAAAATCAAATCGTTTCTCTGCCTTACCTTGGTTAGATATTGAAGATAAATCAATACCCCATTTCTTTTCGATAGCATGAATATACATTTCTTTGAAGTAGGTGATACCTTTTACAAACCCAGCCTTCTGTATATATGATTCGACGAGGTTCTCCATCAGGTGTCCACCTCTATTTTTTCTTCCATTAGAATCAAGCCCAGTTTCTATTCCTGTAACATAATCTACAAGACTTCCGATAATGCGATTCTCAATCAAGTTGAAAATACCAGTTTTGCGCATAAATATTTTATATTGCTCTACACTATAGTTCATTTTTTTGAAATTATAACAGAAGCTGCCTTCTTCATCTATAGCTTCTATATCCATTTCACGCTTTGCTATCAGAATAGGAATACACTTTAGAATACTAGGGTATTTACATAATAAATTATCAAAATCGTTTTCTATATTTTTGCTGCCAATAAGAGAATTCATAATATTCAATTCCACTTTAATAGCATCAACATTAGAGAAAACTTTGTCAAAGTATGTATAATATTGGTAGTTCGCAATACTTGTACGAAACAGTGCAAGCCATTGTTTAAAATCTCTTTCCATACAAATTTATCTATAATTCATGCTAATATTAGAAATCATAAGTTCGGACAGTTTCCCTCTTTTTTCAGGATTGGCATTAACCATTCGCGTAGCCATTACTCGCTGAATATGGTATTCGTTATAAATCTCATCAAAGAAATTATCATTTTCGTCTTTGCCTTTCACATCCGAATTACTTAAGATGAAATTAGTTTTATATTGAACTATCTTGTGACAAAAATCGCGTAGCCGTATTTGTTCATTATCGTCAAACTCATCTTTGGCATACGAGTTGAAAGAAGAAGTTTTGCTTAAAGGTTTATATGGAGGATCAAAGTAGAATAAAGCATCAGGAGAAGCGTAAGCTATTGTTTTCTCGAAATCCCCACACAAAATATCTACCTTTTGCAAAATCTTAGAATCTGCAAGAATTGTATCTTCATCACAAATTCTAGGATTGGCATATTTTCCATGGGGAACATTGAATTTTCCTTTAGAATTTACTCTATACAACCCATTGAAGCATGTCCTATTTAAAAAAATGAATAAAGCGGCGGTCTCTATTTCAGACAAGGATGAAGCGTTATATATGTCGCGCTTATTTAAATAATACTCTTTTCTGTCTTCTTCTCCCAAGGGGATATACTTTTCTTGAAGTTCTTTTAATTGTTCAATCAATTTATATGGTTGTTCCTTAATAACTTTATATGTAGTTATCAAATGGGGATTTATATCATTAATCACAGCTTTTTGAATATTGGGAAATTGCTGTAATATCCAAAATAAAACAGCCCCACCTCCAACGAAAGGTTCTACATAAATAACGTTTTTTTTCTGTGAGAAGTCAGATGGTAAGGTACGCTCTATATCTCCTAAAAGCTGCGTCTTTCCACCTACCCATTTTACAAAAGGTTTTGCAGTTCTATATATTCTATGTTGCATATTTGGTCTAAATATCATTCTTCTAATGGCAAAGATAGTGAATCTCTTCAAGTTGTGCGAATATATTAGGAGTCTTTCTTTTTATTTTTTGAATTCTATGTCTAAAAGGATATTAATCACTCTTATTATCCCTCTTTTCATCCTTAAATAAAACATTTTACTGCACTTATCCAGCTTTTTCTACCTAAAAAGTCTCTTGTATTTAAGTTTTTTGTAAATTTGCACCCTTAAAATGGAGAAGGTAGCTTTTGACGTACCAAATGCCTATCAAGAGTATCTTCAATCGTAAATTGTAAATTGTCAAATAGTAAATATCAAGATGGGTAAGAAGTTTGCCGAATATTCGAAGCTCGACCTTTCCGAAGTGAACGGAAAAGTGTTGAAGAAATGGGACGAAAACCAGGTTTTCGCCAAGAGTATGACAGAACGTGAAGGTTGTCCTTCTTTCGTATTTTTCGAAGGACCTCCCTCGGCCAATGGTATGCCGGGCATTCACCACGTAATGGCTCGCTCCATTAAGGACATTTTCTGCCGTTACAAAACGATGAAGGGGTTCCAAGTAAAGCGTAAGGCCGGATGGGATACTCATGGACTGCCCGTGGAACTGGGTGTGGAAAAAGCACTCGGCATTACGAAAGAGGATATTGGCAAGACTATTTCCGTAGCAGAATACAATGCTGCCTGCCGCAAGGACGTCATGAAGTTCACCAAGGAATGGGAAGACTTGACGCACAAGATGGGCTACTGGGTGGACATGACGGACCCGTATATCACCTACGACAACCGCTACATCGAAACCTTGTGGTGGCTGCTGAAACAGCTCTATAAGAAAGGACTCCTTTATAAAGGGTATACCATACAACCTTATTCTCCTGCTGCCGGAACCGGACTCAGCTCGCACGAGTTGAACCAGCCCGGATGTTACCGTGACGTAAAAGACACGACCATGGTGGCACAGTTCAAGATGAAGCATCCGAAACCGGAAATGGCAGAGTGGGGAACTCCTTACTTCCTGGCATGGACCACTACTCCGTGGACGTTGCCCAGCAACACTGCGCTCTGCGTCGGTCCCAAGATAGACTACGTGGCCGTACAGACTTACAACGGATATAGCGGTGAGAAGATGACTGTTGTCTTGGCAAAAGCACTGCTCTACACTCACTTCAACAAAAAAGCGGAAGACATTGCATTAGAGGATTATAAGCCGGGTGATAAGCTGATACCTTTCAAGATAGTAGGTGAGTACAAAGGCCCCGATTTGGTAGGTATGGAGTACGAACAGCTCATCCCTTGGGTGAAACCGATAGACGTTGCCGAAGACGGTAGCTGGACTCCCAGCGACAAAGGTTTCCGTGTAATTTCTGGTGACTATGTGACGACTGAAGACGGTACGGGTATCGTACACATTGCCCCGACCTTTGGTGCGGACGATGCTTTTGTGGCACGCGCTGCAGGTATACCGTCCTTGTTCATGATAAACAAGAAGGGTGAGACCCGCCCGATGGTAGACCTCACCGGTAAGTTCTTCTTGATTGACGAACTGGACGAGGAGTTTGTAAAGGCATGTGTCAATGCAGACCTTTACAAAGACTATCAGGGCAAGTGGGTAAAGAATGCCTATGACCCTCAATTCACCGTAGACGGCAAGTATGATGAGCAGGCTGCACAAGCTGCCGAATCATTGGATATCGAACTCTGCATGATGATGAAAGCCGCCCGCCAGGCATTCAAGATAGAAAAGCATGTACACAATTATCCGCACTGCTGGCGTACGGACAAACCCGTATTGTACTATCCGCTGGATAGCTGGTTTATCCGCAGCACCGCTTGCAAGGAACGTATGATAGAGTTGAACAAGACCATCAACTGGAAGCCGGAAAGCACCGGTACGGGACGTTTCGGCAAGTGGCTGGAAAACCTGAATGACTGGAACCTCAGCCGTTCACGCTACTGGGGTACTCCGCTGCCCATCTGGCGTACAGAGGACAATAGCGAGGAAAAGTGTATCGAGTCTGTAGAAGAACTTTACAACGAAATAGAGAAATCCGTAGCTGCCGGCTTGATGCAGTCCAATCCTTACAAGGAGAAGGGCTTCCAGCCGGGTGTATATACCAAAGAGAATTATGACAAGATAGACTTGCACCGTCCTTACGTGGACGATGTCATCCTTGTTTCTAAAGACGGCAAGCCGATGAAACGCGAAACGGACTTGATTGACGTTTGGTTCGATTCCGGTGCCATGCCTTATGCACAGATACACTATCCGTTCGAGAATAAGGAACTGCTGGATAGCCACCAGGTATATCCTGCCGATTTCATCGCCGAAGGGGTGGACCAGACACGCGGTTGGTTCTTCACGTTGCACGCCATCGCTACAATGGTGTTCGACAGTATTTCTTATAAGGCTGTCATTTCCAACGGCTTGGTGCTCGACAAAAATGGTAACAAGATGTCCAAGCGTCTGGGCAATGCCGTAGACCCCTTCTCGACCATCGAGAAATACGGGTCCGACCCGTTGCGCTGGTACATGATCACCAACTCTTCTCCGTGGGACAATCTTAAGTTCGACGTAGATGGAGTGGAAGAGGTGCGCCGCAAGTTCTTCGGAACACTCTATAACACCTATTCATTCTTCGCCCTCTATGCCAATGTAGACGAATTTGACTACAAAGAAGCCGATGTGCCCATGGCAGAACGCCCTGAGATAGACCGTTGGATTCTCTCTGTACTGAATACGTTGGTGAAGAACGTGGATACCTGCTACAATGAATACGAGCCCACGAAAGCAGGACGTCTCATTTCCGAATTCGTGAACGACAACCTCTCCAACTGGTATGTCCGCCTGAACCGCAAACGTTTCTGGGGCGGTGGTATGACGCAGGACAAACTCTCTGCATTCCAGACACTCTATACATGCCTCGAAACCGTGGCTAAGCTGATGGCACCCATCGCTCCGTTCTATGCTGATATGCTCTATTCCGACCTGATTGCAGCTACGGGACGCGACAATGTGGTTTCCGTACACCTTGCCAAGTTCCCCGAATATAAGGAGGAAATGATAGACAAGGAATTGGAAGTCCGCATGCAGATGGCACAAGACGTCACTTCCATGGTATTGGCATTGCGCCGCAAGGTGAACATCAAAGTCCGCCAACCGCTTCAGTGCATCATGATACCGGTAGTGGATGAAGAACAGCGTGCACACATCGAGGCTGTGAAAGCACTTATCATGAACGAGGTGAATGTAAAAGAAATCCAGTTTGTGGACGGTGCTGCCGGTGTACTGGTAAAGAAAGTGAAATGCGACTTCAAGAAGCTGGGACCGAAATTCGGTAAGCAGATGAAAGCCGTGGCTGCTGCTGTGGCGGAAATGTCCCAGGAAGCCATTGCCGAGCTGGAGAAGAAAGGCTCTTATACGTTC
>NZ_JBCNZM010000093.1:0-16377 GCF_040227615.1 Bacteroides sp. RTP31139st1_H2_RTP31139_211217
ATATCTACCTTTGCAACGTCAAAACAAAAAAGAAGATGATTCAGAACTTTACATATATTCTACTGTGTGGTATTATTATTCTACTGGCAAAGTTTAGTGGAAGTGAGTGCTGTGCGTGAATATATATGTAAGATGCAATGATATATGAAGCCTTTCTCACTTCCAAGTGTGAAAGGCTTTTTTTATGGAACATAAATTAAATACAATAAAGCAATGAGTGACAAATTATTTATTTTCGACACAACGCTCCGCGATGGCGAGCAGGTTCCGGGATGCCAATTGAATACAGTGGAAAAGATTCAGGTAGCCAGACAACTGGAAGCCTTGGGGGTGGACGTGATTGAAGCCGGATTTCCGATTTCAAGTCCGGGAGATTTCAATTCGGTCATTGAGATATCAAAAGCTGTGACATGGCCCACCATCTGTGCCTTGACACGTGCCGTACAGAAAGATATTGATGTGGCGGCAGAGGCTTTGCAGTTTGCCAAGCATAAACGTATCCATACTGGTATCGGTACATCTGACTCGCACATTAAATATAAATTTAATTCCAATCGCGAGGAAATAATAGAGCGTGCAGTGGCTGCCGTAAAGTATGCACGTAAGTATGTGGATGATGTAGAGTTCTATGCCGAAGATGCAGGCCGAACGGATAATGAATATTTGGCACGGGTGGTAGAAGCTGTTATCAAGGCAGGTGCGACTGTGGTGAATATTCCCGATACAACGGGGTATTGCTTGCCTGATGAGTATGGCGCGAAGATAAGATATCTGATGGAACATGTCAACGGTATTCATAATGCCATTATTTCTACTCATTGCCACAATGACTTGGGCATGGCTACTGCCAATACAATGGCTGGCGTACTGAATGGTGCCCGCCAGGTGGAGGTAACCATCAATGGTATTGGTGAACGTGCCGGCAATACTTCTCTTGAGGAAGTGGCGATGATTATCAAATGTCACAAGGACATAGAAATCGAGACCAACATCAATACACAGAAGATTTATCCAACCAGCCGTATGGTGTCTAGCCTGATGAACATGCCGGTGCAGCCCAACAAGGCTATTGTAGGTCGCAATGCTTTTGCCCATTCGTCGGGTATCCACCAGGATGGTGTGTTGAAGAATGTACAGACTTACGAAATCATTGACCCGCATGATGTGGGTATTGATGATAATTCCATCGTATTGACAGCCCGTAGCGGACGTGCAGCCTTGAAGAATCGTTTGTCGATATTGGGAGTACAACTGGATCAGGAGAAGTTGGACAAAGTGTATGAAGAGTTCTTGAAACTTGCCGATAAGAAGAAGGATATCAACGATGATGATATTCTGGTATTGGCAGGGGCAAACCGTACGCAGAACCACCGTATCAAACTGGAATATCTTCAGGTGACCAGTGGGGTGGGGGTTCGTTCGGTTGCCAGCTTGGGATTGAACATCTCTGGCGAGAAGTTTGAAGCCGCCGCCAGTGGAAACGGTCCGGTAGACGCTGCTATCAAGGCTTTGAAGAAGATTATTGACCGCCATATGACATTGAAGGAATTCACTATCCAGGCTATCAGCAAGGGTAGCGACGATATGGGTAAGGTACATATGCAGGTGGAATACGATAATCATATTTATTATGGGTTCGGTGCCAATACGGATATTATCGCGGCATCAGTGGAAGCGTACATCGACTGTATCAATAAGTTCAAGATGTGATTTTAATCGTAAATTGTAAATAGCTAAATTGTACATAAAGAGATGAATACATTATTTGATAAAATCTGGGATGCCCATGTGGTACAGAAAGTGGAAGACGGTCCCACACAGCTTTATATTGACCGGCTTTATTGTCATGAAGTAACCAGCCCGCAAGCCTTTTCAGGATTGCGCGAACGTGGAATCAAGTGTTTCCGTCCGGAAAAGATTTTCTGTATGCCCGACCATAACACGCCGACGCATGACCAGGACAAGCCGATTGAAGACCCGGTTTCAAAGACTCAGGTAGATACACTGGCCAAGAATGCGGAAGAGTTTGGATTGGCCCATTTCGGCATGATGGACAAGAAGAACGGAATTATCCATGTAGTAGGCCCGGAACGCGGGCTGACCCTGCCTGGCATGACCATTGTCTGCGGTGACTCGCATACTTCCACCCACGGGGCGATGGGAGCAGTGGCTTTCGGTATCGGTACGAGTGAGGTGGAAATGGTAATGGCCTCGCAATGTATCCTTCAGACCCGTCCTAAGACAATGCGCATCACTGTCGACGGCAAACTTGGCAAGGGAGTGACGGCAAAAGATGTAGCATTGTATATGATGTCGAAGATGACGACCAGCGGCGCTACGGGATATTTCGTGGAATATGCCGGAGAAGCTGTGCGTGGTCTGACTATGGAAGGCCGTCTGACCTTGTGCAATCTGAGTATAGAGATGGGTGCCCGCGGCGGTATGGTTGCTCCGGATGAGACCACTTTCGAGTACATCAAAGGACGCGAATATGCTCCGAAGGGTGAGGCATGGGACAAGGCATTGGCCTATTGGAAAACATTGAAGAGTGATGAGGATGCAGTGTTCGACAAGGAAGTCCGTTTTGCTGCCGAAGATATTGAACCGATGATTACATACGGTACCAACCCGGGCATGGGTATGGGTATCACACAACATATTCCTACTACCGAAGGCATGGGAGAAGCTGCCCGGACCTCTTTCATGAAGTCTATGAGCTATATGGGTTTCCAACCGGGAGAACCTTTGCTGGGTAAGAAGGTTGACTATGTGTTTTTGGGTGCCTGCACCAATGGACGCATTGAGGATTTCCGTGCATTTGCCTCCATTGTGAAAGGCCGTCGGAAAGCCGAGAATGTAGTGGCATGGCTGGTTCCGGGCTCCTGGATGGTAGATGCACAGATTCGCGAAGAGGGACTGGACAAGATTTTGGAAGAGGCCGGTTTTGCCATTCGCCAACCGGGTTGTTCTGCTTGCCTGGCAATGAACGACGATAAGGTGCCTGCCGGAAAGTATGCAGTGTCTACCAGTAACCGTAATTTTGAAGGACGCCAGGGACCGGGTTCCCGAACACTGCTTGCCAGCCCGCTTGTAGCTGCAGCAGCGGCAGTGACTGGAGTAATTACTGACCCGAGAACGCTGATTTGATGTACGATTGGACGATTTACGATTAAAATTACTTCGTAAATCAAACATCGTTCAACAAAGGTAAATCAAGAGTATTTTCAATCGTAAATTGTAAATCGTAAATACAAAGATGAAGACAAAATTTGATATAATAACCAGTACTTGTGTGCCTCTTCCATTAGAGAATGTGGATACAGACCAGATAATCCCTGCACGTTTTCTGAAAGCTACTACCCGTGAGGAAAAGTTCTTCGGAGATAATTTATTCCGCGATTGGCGCTATCATCCGGACGGTTCTCTGAACAAGGACTTTGTTTTGAACAATCCCACTTACGGTGGACAGATTCTGGTGGCGGGAAAGAACTTCGGTTCCGGTTCCAGCCGTGAGCATGCTGCATGGGCCATTGCCGGTTACGGTTTCCGCGTGGTGGTATCGAGTTTCTTTGCCGATATACACAAGAACAATGAACTGAACAACTTTGTGCTTCCGGTGGTGGTAAGTGAGCCGTTCCTGAAAGAGTTGTTCGACTCTATCTCTGCCAATCCGAAGATGGAAGTGGAAGTGAATCTGCCCGAACAGACCATCACCAACAAAGCTACGGGCAAGATCGAACATTTTGAAATCAATGCCTACAAGAAACATTGCCTGATGAATGGCTTGGATGACATCGATTTTCTGGTTGAGAATAAAGATAAGATAGAAGCTTGGGAGAATAAAAATGAAGCATAATCATCCGAAGATAGAAATCATGGACACTACGCTCCGCGACGGTGAACAGACCAGCGGAGTCTCCTTTGTGCCCCATGAGAAGCTGATGATTGCCCGTTTGTTACTGGAGGAATTGAAGGTAGACCGGGTGGAGGTGGCTTCTGCGCGGGTATCCGAAGGAGAGTTTGATGCCGTAAAAATGATTTGTGACTGGGCGGCACGCCGTAATCTGTTGCCAAGAGTAGAAGTGCTTGGCTTTGTAGATGGCCACACGTCGGTGGACTGGATACATGCGACCGGTTGCCGTGTCATCAATCTGCTGTGCAAAGGCTCGCTGAAGCATTGCACCTACCAGTTGAAGAAGACTCCCGAAGAGCATATCGAGGATATTCTGTCCGTAGTGGATTACGCCAACGAGCAGGATATGGTAGTGAATGTCTATCTGGAAGACTGGAGCAACGGCATGAAAGATTCTCCGGAATATGTGTTCCGTCTGATGGACGCCTTGGAGCAGACCAATATCCGCCGCTATATGTTGCCTGACACGTTGGGCGTATTGAACCCGCTGCAGGTCATCGAGTTCATGCGCAAGATGGTGAAACGCTATCCGCATGCCCATTTTGACTTCCATGCCCACAATGACTATGACCTTGCCGTGAGCAATGTGCTTGCCGCCGTACTTAGCGGTTGCAAGGGACTGCATACTACCATTAACGGCCTGGGCGAACGCGCCGGCAATGCTCCGCTTGCCAGTGTGCAGGCTATCCTGAAAGACCACTTCAATGCCATTACCAACATTGACGAAAGCCGCCTGAACGACGTAAGCCGTGTGGTGGAGTCCTACTCGGGCATCGTCATTCCCGCCAATAAACCGATTGTTGGCGAGAATGTATTTACCCAAGTGGCAGGCGTCCATGCCGACGGTGACAATAAAAGTAACCTCTACTGCAACGACCTCCTGCCCGAACGCTTTGGTCGCAAGCGAGAGTATGCCCTGGGCAAGAACAGCGGTAAAGCCAATATCCGGAAGAATCTGGAGGACTTGGGGTTACAACTGGATGAAGATGCCATGCGCAAAGTGACCGAACGCATCATTGAGTTGGGCGACAAGAAAGAGCTGGTGACGCAAGAAGACCTGCCCTATATCGTTTCGGACGTACTGAAGCACGGAATGGCAGAAGAACGCGTCAGCCTTAAGAGCTATATTGTGAATCTGGCGTATGGATTGAAGCCGATGGCTACGTTGAAGATAGAAATTAACGGAAAGGAATATGAGGAAAGTTCCAGTGGAGATGGCCAGTATGATGCTTTTGTGCGCGCCTTGCGCAAGATATATAAAGTGACACTGGGTCGTAAGTTCCCGATGCTGACGAACTATGCCGTGACCATTCCTCCCGGTGGGCGTACCGATGCCTTTGTGCAGACGGTTATTACCTGGAGTTTTGAAGATACGATATTCCGTACACGCGGATTGGACGCAGACCAGACGGAAGCGGCCATCAAGGCGACGGTGAAGATGCTGAATATCATAGAAGACGAATACGAATCATAAAAAATGGATCTCATGGAGAAAAAGAAATCGTTTTTTGAGAGGCGTCCTTATGTATGCTATGCGTTGTATGCAGGCTTGCTTTTTGCTTTCAACCTCTTTCTGCGTTGGTGGAGCGGCGAGTTGGATGCGGACGAGTATCTTATGTCAGCCATCAATACCCTTATATTGACAGCAGGTTTTGTGTGGGGTGATCGGTATCGCCGCAAGAATCTTGCAAACAAAAAGAAGATAGATGAACTTTTAAATAATAAAGAAAACAATGGATTTTAAAATTGCAGTGTTGGCCGGTGACGGTATCGGCCCCGAAATCTCTACCGTAGGCGTGGATGTGATGACTGCCGTGTGTGAGAAGTTCGGACATAAAGTGAACTATGAATATGCCATCTGCGGTGCAGACGCGATAGACAAGGTGGGTGACCCGTTTCCCGAAGCCACTTATGAGGCTTGTAAAAATGCGGATGCTGTATTGTTCTCTGCCGTAGGTGACCCGAAATTCGACAATGACCCTACTGCCAAAGTGCGTCCCGAGCAGGGCTTGCTGGCTATGCGCAAGAAACTGGGACTGTTTGCCAACATCCGTCCCGTGCAGACCTTCAAATGTCTGCTCCATAAGTCTCCCCTTCGTGCGGAACTGGTGGATGGCGCCGATTTCCTTTGCATCCGCGAATTGACCGGTGGCATGTACTTCGGTGAGAAATACCAGGACAATGACAAGGCGTATGATACGAACATGTATACCCGTCCTGAGATTGAGCGTATCCTGAAAGTCGGATTTGAATATGCCATGAAACGCAGTAAACATCTTACGGTGGTGGATAAAGCCAATGTGCTTGCCTCTTCCCGTCTTTGGAGACAGATTGCCCAGGAGATGGCACCGCAGTACCCCGAGGTGACAACCGACTATATGTTTGTGGACAACGCCGCCATGAAGATGATTCAAGAGCCGAAATTCTTTGACGTAATGGTTACGGAAAATACGTTTGGTGATATTTTGACGGACGAGGGTTCCTGCATCAGTGGCTCTATGGGATTGCTGCCTTCTGCTTCTACGGGAGAGAGCACGCCGGTATTCGAACCTATCCATGGTTCCTGGCCGCAGGCGAAAGGCTTGAATATAGCCAATCCGCTGGCGCAAATTTTGTCTGTAGCCATGCTTTTCGAATACTTCGACCTGAAAGAGGAGGGGGCGTTGATTCGTAAGGCAGTTGATGCTTCACTCGATGCGAATGTACGTACACCGGAGATTCAAGTAGAAGGTGGCGACAAATACGGTACCAAGGAAGTGGGCGCGTGGATTGTAGACTATCTTAAGAAGTCTTGATAACAGTGTCTCATTACCGTTCTGTTCATCAGTAACTTCTCACTGCAAAGTTCTGCAAACCTTTTGCAGTGTCACTGCAAAGCTGTTACAGTTGCGCTGCAAAGCAGTTGCAGTACCACTGCAAACCTATTTGCAGTAACGCTGCAGCTCGTTTGCAGTACTACTGCAAAAAGCATGCACCATCTTTGCAGTGGGAAGTCGCTGATTGTCAGATATGGTTCTTCCTCCTCATCCTGCCTTCTTCAATCGTTTCATATCCTTTCATCCTCTTTATTCGTGTTAAGCTTTGATAGATGGCAGTATAATCTTTCCTTTCCCGCACGGTTTATTTCTTGGAATTTCCATATCTTTGTCAGCATATCCATGTTACATAAGTGTGTACGGGAAGAATGTATTAGACAGTGAGATTATGGCGAAAATTGCAAAGAACCTGACGGAGTTGATTGGGCATACTCCTTTGATGGAATTGGCTGAATACAGTCGTAAATACGGATTGAAAAGAAATATTGTGGCTAAGCTGGAATCTTTTAATCCGGCGGGAAGCGTGAAGGACCGTGTGGCATTTGCCATGATTGAGGATGCCGAGGCACGTGGGGCTTTGAAACCCGGAGCCACGATTATTGAACCTACCAGTGGCAATACCGGCGTGGGACTGGCGATGGTAGCAACCATCAAGGGATATCATTTGATATTGACCATGCCGGAGACCATGAGTGTGGAACGCCGTAATCTGTTGAAAGCCTTGGGTGCGGAGATTGTACTGACCGACGGACTGGCAGGTATGGCCGGCTCCATTGCCAAAGCGAAAGAATTGCGGGATGCGATACCTGGTGCGGTTATTCTGCAGCAGTTTGAGAATCCCTCCAATGCCAAGGCTCATGAACATACTACGGGGGAAGAAATCTGGACGGACACGGATGGTAAAGTGACTGTTTTTGTTGCCGGTGTGGGTACGGGCGGTACGGTCTGTGGAGTGGCGCGTGCCTTGAAGAAACATAATCCGGATGTCTATGTTGTGGCTGTAGAACCGGCCTCCTCTCCGGTTCTGGAAGGAGGGGAAGACGCACCGCACCGCATCCAGGGGATTGGGGCCAATTTTATTCCTTCCATTTATGATGCTTCTGTAGTAGACGAGATTATTCCGGTGCCCGATGACGAGGCCATTCGTGGAGGACGAGAGCTGGCTTCTACGGAAGGCTTGCTGGCGGGCATCTCATCCGGTGCGGCGGTATATGCGGCACGGTTGCTGGCCGAACGCCCTGAATTTGCGGATAAAATGATTGTTGCCCTACTGCCCGATACGGGGGAACGCTATTTGTCAACAGAACTGTTCGCTTTCGATACCTATCCTTTGGAATAAATACTGAACTATTATATGAAGAAACTTATTTTTTCTTTCTTCTTGTGTGGAGCCACGATGTTCCCTGCCTTTTCACAAACCTATCAGGAACTGAGCGAACGTGCGGTTGCAGCCACGGAGCAAGACAGCTTGTCATTGGCCGAAAAATAGATTGAACAAGCTTTGAAAATGGAGCCCGCCAATCCTCATAACGCTTTGCTGTTCTCCAACTTGGGTACGATACAACGTCGGCAGCACCGGTATGAGCAGGCTCTTGACTCGTATACTCTGGCATTGAACATTGCTCCGCGTGCCATACCCGCCCTGATGAATCGTGCCGCTCTTTATCTAGAGTTGGGAAAGGATGACTTGGCCCGGATAGACTATTCTTTGGTGCTGGATATAGAGAGCGATAATCAGGAAGCCTTGCTGATGCGTGCCTATATCTATATGCGGCAGCGCAACTATAATTTTGCAAAGTCTGATTATGAACGTCTGCTGAAACTTGCCCCCCAGAGTTACAATGGCCGTCTGGGGTTGGCTACACTGGAGCAGAAGGAGGGCAAATATGAAGCGGCGCTTTCGATATTGAATGCCATGATTGCAGAAAAAGGAGGAGAAGCTACCCGGCTGACTACCCAGCAATATGCCGTACTTTACGTAGCACGTGCGGGTGTAGAGCAGGATATGAAACATGTGGACCTGGCCATGATGGACTTGGAAGAAGCCATCAAGCTGGATGCTTCGCAGACAGAAGCCTACTTGATACGGGGGCAAATTTACCTTTCTCAAAAGAAAAAGGAGTTGGCAAAACGTGACTTCGAAAAAGCCATTTCGCTTGGCGTGCCGCAAGGTGACCTTAGGGATTTACTGTTACAGTGTAAATAATATTCAACTGTATTTCCGTATCAGTTCCACAAACTCTTTTCCGTATTTCTTCTTTTTATATTCACCGATACCGCTGATATTACCAAATTCTTCTATGGTAGTGGGGCGGGAGGTGCTGAGTAGGTGGAGCACTTTGTCGGACAGTACGATATAGGCAGGAAGTGCTTCCTGGTCGGCAAGGCGTTTGCGGAGAGTGCGGAGAGCCTCGAAAAGTTCCCCACTTTCTTTATTGGGCAATCCCAATGGCAATTCTTTGGTTGGAACTGTAGCCTTGCGTTTACGGCCTCTTGTAGCTTGTACTGCTTCCTCGCGGCGGATGGTGACAAGCAGGGCGCGTGCTCTGCCAAACAAGACATCTGTTCCGCTTTGAGTAATTTTCAGATGGTTGTTTTCATTGTAGGCTATTTCGAAATAGCCGAGTTGCAACATTTGCAGCAGGTAGTCATGCCAATCTCTGGCAGGTACTTCACGCCCGGCTCCAAAGGTCTTAAGGCGATGGTATCCCCTTTCTGTAACTTCAGAACTCATGTTTCCTCGGAGGATGTCCACTAAAATACCGGTTCCTATCTGTTGCTCGGAACGCGCGATTGCACTAAGTGCCTTTTGTACGATTATTGTACCATCGAAACGTTCGGGGGGATTTTTGCATACATCACAGTTTCCACAGTCGCAGGTCGTATTTTCACCGAAATAGCTTAACAGAATGCGGCGGCGGCAGATATCTGCTTCCGCATATTGCTGCATGCGTTGCAGTTTTTCCAGGTTGATGCTTTGTTGTCCGCTGTCCGTTGCGAATTTAGTGAGCAGAATGAGGTCGGCCAGTGAATAGAACAAAAGGGTGTCACTGGGCATTCCGTCTCGTCCGGCACGTCCTATTTCTTGATAGAAACTTTCAATGCTTTTGGGCAAATTGTAATGAATTACCCAGCGCACATTGCTTTTGTCAATTCCCATTCCAAAGGCAATGGTGGCGCATACCACTTGCACGCGATCATTGATGAAGTCGTCTTGTGCTTCATCTCTTCGTGCCGACGACAGTCCGGCATGATAGACTGCTGACTTTATCCCTTGTTTTTGAAGCATTTGTGCCACTGTTTCAGTCTTGCTGCGGCTCATGCAATAAATGATGCCGCTCTCTCCCGGATGGCGGGCGATGAAGTCGAGGATGGCTTTGCTTTTTTCCTTCTGCTGGTAACCTCTTTTTACGGTGAGACTCAGGTTGGGACGGTCGAAAGATGAAATGAAAATTCTCGGTTGGTTGAGGTGTAGCTGTTTAATAATATCTTCACGGGTTATTTTATCGGCTGTGGCAGTAAGTGCAATGATGGGAACCTGGGGAAACAGTTGGTGAAGGATGTCCATCTGTGTATATTCCGGACGGAAATCGTGTCCCCATTGTGAGATGCAGTGAGCTTCATCAATGGCGAAAAGGGAAATATGCATATCCCTTAACAGATAGTTGGCTTCCGCCAATAATTTTTCAGGAGAAATATATAGCAGTTTCAGCTTGCCTTCCATGCATGCACGTCGTAGGGAAGCATTCTCTGTTTCATCATTATTGCTGTTCAGTGCACCGGCCGCGATACCGTTTGCACAGAGCGTTTCCACTTGGTCCTTCATCAAGGAAATGAGCGGAGAAACCACTACCGCCGTGCCTTCACTCAATAGGGCGGGAAGTTGGTAGCAGATGGATTTTCCACCTCCCGTAGGCATCAGTACCAATGCGTCTTTACGGTCCATCAGATGGCGTATGATGTCTTCTTGTAAGGGGCGGAAACTGTCGTAACCGAAATATGTCTTGAGCGTTTGTAGCATAATCTGGCAGTATGGATTTCTTCCGGCAAAGGTACACTAATTATTGCATATACTACAAATGGAAAGTCATCAAGATTTTGTATCATATGAGTTTCTGCAAAAGGTTAAAGTTTCTTATTAATGGCTGAATTGACCTACTTTTCAACCTTTTTCGTTGTTTATTTATCAAAAATATATACGGGAAAAGTTGTGTATTAAAAAAAAATGTCTGACTTTTGTAAAGTCTAAGGGGCTAACCCTTTGGCTTTTCCGATTTTAAACAACCCTAACCAGTTAATTCAATGAGTGATTTAGAAAACAATGCCCAGGAAAAAGGAACGAAGAAACGTCCTTACAACCTGCGCGAAAAGAAAGAAAAGGATGCTGCCTACCGTTCTTTGATAAGGCCGGAATTGGCAGATGAGTTGTATGACAAGATATTGAATATCGTTGTTGTACAAAAGAAGTACAGAGATGCTGATTATTCCGCTAAGGATTTGGCGAAAGAATTGCAGACCAATACTCGCTATTTGTCTGCAGTGGTGAATTCACGCTTCGGCATGAACTATTCTTGCCTGCTGAATGAATATAGAGTAAAAGAAGCGCAGCATTTGTTGACAGACAAAAGATATGCTGACAAGAATGTAGAGGAGATCAGTACGATGGTCGGCTTTGCAAACCGTCAGTCTTTTTATGCTGCTTTCTATAAAAATGTAGGTGAGACTCCTAATGGATATCGTAAAAGACACGCAGAAAAAGAAGCTAAGAAGAAATAATTCTGTATGACTGAATGAATAAAAAGGAAATATTCCGGAACAGTTGTTTCGGGATACTTCCTTTTCTTCTTTTTTAATACCAATCTATATACTCCCGACACATGAAGAAACAACTAATTTCTATGGTGACTGCCCTTTCTCTATTGACGGCTTGTGGCGGAAATCCGAAAACAACTGCTGAGGCAGAAAAAATTGACTATACAGTGGAACAATTTGCAGATTTACAGATTTTACGTTACCGCGTACCAGGTTTTGAGGATTTGTCCCTCAAACAAAAAGAATTGGTTTATTATTTGACGGAAGCGGCTTTGCAGGGCAGAGACATTCTTTTCGACCAGAATGGCAAGTATAACCTGACGATTCGCCGGATGCTGGAAGCTGTCTATACCGGCTATAAGGGAGATAAGAATACTCCTGATTTCAAGGCTATGGAAGTGTACCTCAAGCGGGTATGGTTCTCTAACGGCATTCATCATCACTATGGTAGCGAAAAGTTCGTTCCGGGATTTACTCCCGAATTCTTCAGGCAGGCTGTACAGAGTGTGGATGCAGCTACATTGCCGCTTGCCGAAGGACAGACTGTGGAACAACTGTGCGAGGAAGTGTTCCCCGTTATTTTCGACCCCACGGTGATGCCCAAACGGGTGAACCAAGCTGCCGGTGAAGATTTGGTTTTGACTTCCGCATGCAATTATTACGATGGCGTGACGCAGCAGGAGGCCGAAGATTTCTATAATGCCTTGAAGAATCCGCAGGATGAAACTCCCGTTTCCTATGGTTTGAATAGCCGTTTGGTGAAAGAGGATGGCAAGATTCAGGAGAAAGTATGGAAAGTGGGGGGCTTGTATGGACAGGCACTTGAAAAGATTGTCTACTGGCTGAAGAAGGCAGAAGGAGTTGCCGAGACTCCCGAGCAGAAGGCGGTGATAGCCAAACTGATGGAATTCTATGAAACCGGCGATTTGAAGACATTCGATGAATATGCCATTTTGTGGGTGAAGGATTTGAACTCACGCATTGACTTTGTGAACGGTTTTACCGAAAGTTATGGTGACCCGCTCGGCATGAAGGCAAGCTGGGAATCTCTGGTGAATTTTAAAGATTTGGAAGCTACCCAGCGTACAGAGTTGATAAGCGGCAATGCACAGTGGTTTGAGGACCATTCGCCGGTAGACGGACAATTCAAGAAGGAGAAAGTGAAAGGGGTGTCTGCTAAGGTAATCACGGCGGCTATTCTGGCCGGTGACTTGTATCCTGCAACAGCTATCGGCATCAACCTGCCCAATGCCAACTGGATACGTAGCCATCATGGTTCGAAATCCGTTACAATCGGTAACATTACAGATGCTTATAACAAGGCAGCTCACGGCAACGGGTTCAATGAGGAGTTTGTGTACAGTGATGCAGAGCTTCAACTGATTGATAAGTATGCAGATGTGACAGATGAACTGCATACTGACTTGCATGAATGTTTGGGACATGGTTCCGGTAAATTGCTCCCGGGTGTGGACCCCGATGCGTTGAAGGCATATGGTTCTACTATCGAAGAGGCGCGCGCCGACTTGTTCGGACTCTACTACGTGGCCGACCCGAAGCTGGTGGAACTGGGGCTTACTCCAAGTGCGGATGCTTATAAGGCCCAATACTACACCTATCTGATGAATGGTTTGATGACACAGCTTGTACGTATCGAACCGGGTAACAATGTAGAAGAAGCCCATATGCGCAACCGTCAGCTCATAGCCCGCTGGGTGTACGAGAAAGGTGCGGCGGAGAAGGTTGTGGAACTGGTAAAGAAGGATGGGAAGACGTACGTCGTGATAAACGATTATGAGAAAGTGCGTGACTTGTTTGGCCGGTTGCTTGCCGAGATACAGCGTATCAAGTCCACCGGTGACTATGCCGGTGCCCATGATTTGGTGGAAGCCTATGCCGTGAAAGTCGATCCCGCTTTGCATGCCGAAGTGCTGGAACGCTACAAGAAGCTGAATCTTGCGCCGTATAAGGGGTTCGTCAATCCCAAGTATGAAGTGGTGACGGATGCCGACGGTACTATAACAGATGTGACAGTGACTTATGATGAAGGTTATGCGGAACAGATGTTGCGTTATAGCAAAGACTATTCTACATTGTCTTCTGTCAATAAATGATGAACTATGATAGATACTAAAGAGCAGCTGCATCAGCGGCTGAAAGATATAAAGACACAGCTCCGTCTCTCAATGAACGGGGCTGTGTCCCAAAGTATGCGTGAGAAAGGGCTGGTATATAAGCTGAACTTTGGCGTGGAGTTGCCCCGTATCAAGGGTATTGCTGCCGGTTACGAGAAGGACCACTCTCTGGCTCAGGCTTTGTGGAAAGAAGATATCAGAGAGTGCAAAATATTGGCGGGACTTTTACAGCCGGTAGAGAGTTTCCTGCCCGAGATAGCCGATATCTGGGTGGAAGATATCCGTAATATCGAGATTGCAGAACTTACCTGCATGAATTTATTCCAACATCTTCCTTATGCGCCTGCCAAGTCCTTCCATTGGATTGCAAGCGAGGACGAATACACGCAGGTTTGCGGCTTCCTCACCATAGCCCGTCTATTGATGAAGAAAGGGGATATGAACGAACGGGTTGAAAATGAGTTCCTCGACCAGGCAATAACGGCTTTTTTGTCGGGCTCCTATCATGTACGCAATGCAGCCATGACTGCTATCCGCCGCTTTATGCAGCAAAATGAGGAAAATTCTTTTCAAGTTTGCCGCAGAGTGGAGGGTATGGACAATTCTTCTTCTGATGTAGAACAATTACTATACAATCTTGTAAAAGAGGAGGTTTGTTAGATTAGTTCTATGGTTATAGAGACTGATGCGGTAAGGGAATATTTCCCTTATCGCAATTTTTATCTCTTTCTCGTTTGCTTTCCACAAAAAAGGATTAACTTTGTTGGCTGTAAAACTGCGCCGTCAAATGGAAAGTCAGAATGTGAAAGATACAGTTAGGCAGATATTCACTGAATATCTGAATGCGAACGGGCATCGGAAGACTCCCGAACGTTATGCTATACTTGACACCATTTACTCCATAGACGGTCATTTTGATATCGACACGCTCTATTCACTGATGGCCGACCAGGAGAACTTCCGCGTCAGCCGTGCAACGCTTTACAATACCATCATTTTGCTTATAAATGCTCGTCTGGTCATCAAGCATCAGTTCGGCAACTCTTCCCAATACGAAAAATCTTATAATCGCGATACGCACCATCACCAGATATGCACCCAGTGCGGAAAGGTGACCGAGTTTCAGAACGAGGAGTTGCAACATGCCATTGAGAATACCAAACTGAGCCGTTTTAATCTTACGCACTATTCCTTATATATGTATGGGTTGTGCAGCAAGTGTGACCGGGCCAATAAACGGAAGAAAAAGAATAATAACCATAAAAAAGAAAAATGAAAGTAGACGTATTATTAGGATTACAATGGGGCGACGAAGGCAAAGGCAAAGTCGTTGATGTGTTAACTCCGAGATACGATGTCGTAGCTCGTTTCCAGGGCGGACCGAATGCCGGACATACACTCGAGTTTGAAGGGCAGAAGTATGTGCTCCGTTCCATTCCGTCTGGAATATTCCAGGGAGACAAGGTGAATATCATCGGTAACGGAGTGGTGCTTGACCCGGCTCTCTTCAAAGCGGAAGCCGAATCATTGGAAGCGTCCGGCCATAACTTGAAGGAACGCTTGCACATTTCCAAGAAAGCACACCTCATTCTGCCGACTCACCGCATACTGGATGCTGCATACGAAGCAGCCAAAGGCGATGCAAAGGTAGGAACGACCGGAAAAGGCATCGGACCGACTTACACGGATAAAATCAGCCGTAACGGTGTGCGTGTAGGCGACATTCTGCATGACTTTGACAAGAAGTATGCAGCGGCCAAGGCCCGTCATGAGCAAATCTTGAAAGGCTTGAACTATGAGTATGACATTACCGAAATGGAGAAGGCATGGTTCGAAGGTATCGAATACTTGAAACAATTCCAGTTGGTGGATAGCGAACATGAGATGAACAATCTGCTGGCTGCCGGCAAGTCTGTATTGTGCGAAGGTGCGCAGGGGACAATGCTGGACATTGATTTCGGTTCTTATCCGTTTGTAACGTCTTCCAATACGGTTTGTGCAGGTGCTTGTACCGGTCTGGGTATTGCTCCCAACAAGATTGGTGAGGTATATGGGATTTTCAAAGCCTATTGTACGCGCGTAGGTGCCGGTCCGTTCCCGACGGAATTATTCGACAAGACCGGTGACCAGATTTGCACGCTGGGTCATGAGTTCGGTTCTGTGACAGGACGTAAGCGCCGTTGTGGCTGGATTGACCTGGTGGCATTGAAATATGCCATTATGGTAGACGGGGTTACCAAACTGATTATGATGAAGAGCGATGTGCTCGATTCTTTTGAAACCATTAAGGCTTGTGTAGCTTACAAGATGGATGAGGAAGAGATTGATTACTTCCCGTTCGATATCAATGAGACTGTTGAACCGGTTTATGTAGAGCTACCCGGTTGGCAGACGGATATGACCAAGATGCAGAGTGAAGATGAGTTCCCGGAAGAATTCAATGCATATTTGTCATTCCTGGAAGAACAGCTTGGTGTGCCCATCAAGATTGTTTCTCTGGGACCGGACCGTGAGCAGACCATCGAACGGTATACAGAGGAATAATAAAACAAACAGATAACCTTAGACACGGATTACACGGATTTCGCGGCTTCATCTGAAGAACCGTGGGTGTCCGGATAATCCGTGCCTTTTTTATTTATTGCCATGAAAACACGTCTTTTGTCTTTTTTACTGTTGTTTCTTCTTGTGTGCTCCGCAC
>NZ_JBCNZM010000093.1:16387-18106 GCF_040227615.1 Bacteroides sp. RTP31139st1_H2_RTP31139_211217
GTCGCAGACTTACCAGCCGACGGAGGAGAACCTGAAATCCCGTCAGGAGTTTCGGGACAATCGCTTCGGTATCTTCCTGCATTGGGGGATATACAGTATGCTGGCTACCGGAGAATGGACCATGACGAACAAGAACCTTAATTATAAGGAGTATGCCAAACTGGCGGGAGGTTTCTATCCTGCCAAATTCGATGCTGCCAGATGGGTGTCAGCCATTAAGGCGTCCGGGGCAAAGTATATCTGCTTTACATCCCGGCATCACGATGGCTTTTCTATGTTCCACACACGCTTTTCCGATTACAATATTGTGGATGCTACCCCTTTTAAGCGGGATATTCTGAAAGAATTGGCAGACGAGTGCCACAAGCAAGGTATTCGTCTGCATCTCTACTATTCGCACATCGACTGGTATCGCGAAGATGCTCCATGGGGACGCACCGGACGTGGAACGGGACGACCGAATCCGAAGGGCGACTGGAACAGCTACTATAAATTCATGAACAACCAGCTGACCGAGCTGCTCACCAATTATGGAAAAATAGGTGCCATTTGGTTTGATGGCTGGTGGGACCAGGACCAGAATCCGGATTTTGACTGGCAACTGCCCGGGCAATATGCCATGATACACCGCCTGCAACCGGCTTGCTTGGTTGGGAACAACCATCATCAAGCACCGTTTGCCGGCGAGGACATCCAGATATTCGAGCGCGACCTGCCGGGAGAGAACCGTGCCGGTCTTTCCGGGCAGGATATCAGCGCCTTGCCCCTTGAAACCTGCGAGACGATGAATGGAATGTGGGGATATAAGATTACGGACCAGGATTATAAATCTACCAAAACGCTGATACATTACCTGGTGAAGGCTGCGGGTAAAGATGCCAATCTGCTGATGAATATCGGTCCTCAGCCGGACGGTGAGCTGCCTGCTGTTGCATTGGAGCGTCTGGCAGAAGTAGGGGAATGGATGAAGGTATACGGTGAAACCATCTACGGAACCCGTGGCGGCTGCATTGTTCCGCATCCTTGGGGAGTCACTACACAAAGAGAAAATAAATTATACGTGCATATTCTCGAATTGCAGGATAAGGCTCTCTTCCTGCCGTTGGAAGGCAAGAAAGTGAGGAAGGCAGTGGGGTATGCCGACCGTCTTCCAGTGAAGTTCCGTAAGTGTGAAGGAGGGGTGATGCTCTACTTGCCGGAGGTTCCGACGGATATTGATAAAGTGATAGAGGTGGAGATTGAAAAATAAATTATAAATCAGAAATCTTTAATTCTTCCTAAAAGATAAAGGAAACGCTGGCATTGCTCACCGTTTCCTTTTATTTTTGGCAGACTATTTGTTATACAATAAGAAACGACTGATTTATTCACAATTTAAAGAAAGAAAATTATGGGAACAGGAATGATAGGAATGCAATGGATTATTTTTATCGGTATTGCCGTCGTCAGTTGGCTGGTACAGATGAATCTTCAGAACAAGTTCAAGAAGTACTCTAAAATCCCTACCGGCAACGGAATGACGGGAGCGGACGTTGCTTTGAAGATGCTGCACGACAATGGCATTTACGATGTGACCGTGACGCATACTCCCGGACATCTGACCGACCATTATAATCCTGCCAATAAGACAGTAAACCTGAGTGAGAGTGTTTATAGCAGTAACAGCATCATGGCTGCTGCCGTTGCAGCCCACGAATGTGGTCACGCCGTGCAGCATCT
>NZ_JBCNZM010000094.1:0-17952 GCF_040227615.1 Bacteroides sp. RTP31139st1_H2_RTP31139_211217
ATTATACTGTTTGTGATTATCTGATTAGTTTTTGGAATATTAATGGAATGCCGGTAAATGGAGCTTTATGGTTTATACGTGATTTAATGGTCATGTTGGTCTTTTCTCCATTAGTATATTGGTGTCTTCGTTATTTTCGTTGGTATATATTGTTAGTGCTTGGTTGTATTTGGCTGGTAGGGGGAACTTTGGAGATTCCTAGAATGGATGCTGTCTTTTTCTTTTTTGTGGGAGCATGGTTTAGTATTACCGGACGTAACTTTGTTGCTGACTTTAAATCTTTTTTTCCTTGGGGAGTAGCCTTGTACTTTCTTTTTGCTATAGGTACAATTGGCGTAAGAGGAGCAGATGGATTTCTATATGTAGCCAATGCCGGCATATTATTGGGCATTGTATCGATTATAGCTTTGACTGCTTACTTTGTGGAACGGGAAAGATGGAAATCTTCTTATTTTTTGATAAGCTCTTGTTTTTTAGTGTATGCATGTCACCAGCTTCCCTTGAATATGTTCGTCCGTATTCTGTTTAAGTTTATGTCTCCCGTTTCTGATTGGCAATTTATGCTTATTTATATTGTTAGCCCTTTGGTGATTATTCTTGTTAATCTTTTGTTATACGCTTCGTTGAAAAAACTTTTTCCACATTTTACAGCCATTATTACAGGTGGAAGAGGTTGAATGAGAGCTTAATTTGTTGCGCATCCTTATCATAAAACGCCGCAGCCACGGGAATGTTTCTCCCGACTTCAGGTTGTAGTACAACGATTTGGATTCATAAATCATCTGGAACGTTTCCGTACAGAGTACCGGTTTCTTGGTCAGGCGGTTGATTTCGACAGCTTGTGTCATGGAACTTTCTACAAACAGCATGTTGTCTGTGGATGAACCGTATTCTTTGGCTTTGAAGGAGGCGTGGCAATTCGCCCGTTGGCGTGCAGCCATATCCGGCAGGTTCAGCATGACGAGCTTATTGTATTTTACATGGTTCTTCTGGAGCCAGGCTTCCGTCTCCGGACGGTATTTCTCCAAGCGTGAAGTGACCAGTGTGCCGATGGTGACTTTGGGAATGAATAGCGGAGGAGCGTTCAGCAGGAAATGACGGTACTTCTCGCCGTCGTCGTTCTCTTCCGGAGTGGGGTCTGCGCAAAGCACGCCGTCAATGTCCATACACGTTTTTTGCAGGATGGAGTGGTTCATTATGTTCCATTGGAAGAAACGGGGATAATCGACTATTTCGAAAAAATAGTCTACGGAATGGGAGTGTAGTGGGACTGCATAAATGACGCAATATTGGATGTTGTATAAATGTTCTATGTCCTTCAGGAGCTCGCGGCATTTCTTCATGGCTTTTCCCGTGGCTATGCTATCATCCACAACCAATACATTATGTATATTGTTCATGTTGAAAGTTTTCCCCCGTTCTCCGGTCTGATAGATATGCCCGTTGCGGAAAGAGTCTATGTCCGTGACCGGCAGGTTCAGGTAGAGCGCCAGCAGGTTGGCGGGAAACATGCCACTGCGGGGCACGCCGACAATGAGGTCGAAATCCCGTGGCAGAATGCTGAGATGTTGCAGGATGCAATGGTTTAGGTCGTCTATGTTACGATAGTTCATGTAGCTTTCTCCTTCAAAAAATTATCGATTATGTCGTATATTTTCTTTACACTGTGCCCCCAGCTGTGGGTCTCGGCAAAGGCTATGCGCTGTTTGGCGAGCTTTTTGTCGTCAGCTTCGGTCACAGCACGGTCTATGGCCGAAAGCCATTCTCCCAGGTTGGTGGCCAGGTGCGTGTGGTCTGCGAATATGTTGCGCATGGTGTGGGTACTGGTTGCGACAGTGGGTTTACCCATAGCCAGGTATTCGTCTATTTTCAATGGATAGTTACCGTCGGTAATGTCGTTCACCATTTGCGGATTGATGCAGACATCGTAGGCTGTGATGTAAGCGGGCAACTCGTCCACCTTTTTCTGCCCGGTGAAATACACATTTTTCAGGCTGTGGATGTGGTGTTGGCGAAAACCGTCGTCTTCCGGTCCGGTGAACACAAAATTGTAATCGGGACGCTGGCTTATTATTTGATAGAGCAGGTCTCCGTCAAGGCGGGTACTGTTTATCGTACCCATATATCCGATGATAGGGCGTGGAATGTCTTGCATGTCACCGGGTGTTTCGTATTTCTTGGCCGGATTGTACAGCTTTAGGTTTACGCCGGTTTCGATGGGGTAGGTATGGGGATTGTAGGCTTGCAACTCTGCGGCAAAACGGGTGGAGTTTGCCAGAACAAGGTCGGCCGAAGCAGCCAGTTCCGGTTCAAGACGGGTGCCGTGCCTGCGCCAGTAGGCTTCGCCTATGACGTAGTCGCGCCGGTAATAGATGCTAACAGACGGATGGATATACTCCTTCAGATAGCGGCTGCGGTAAATGTCTGTATCGATGAGGTGGATGTAATTTTTGAAGTCGAGCGCGGCAGCCTGCTCTACAATCCATCGGGCTATGCGGGCATTGTTTTTTCTGTTGACGATGTTGAAAAGCGGTGCAGGCAGGAAGTTGGCCGAAAATAACATGAAAGGACAGTCCAGCACCCACATGTTGGCGTTGATTTGCCGGAGCGGTGAAGCCTTTCCCTTGATGACGTCCATGCGCCGGATGTAGGACGGAGATTGTCTGTTCCCTCTCAGCCGGATGGAAATGTCCATCGGAGTGTTGATGTAGAGCACTCGGTTCTGCTTTGAAATTTCCAATGCAGTATTCTTGATGGTACTACCTATTTCGATGTCCCATGTTTGCAGGCTGGTGATGATGAAGTCTCTCATGATGTTTGCCGGTTACTGGTGAATACAGTGATATATCTTTACATATTCTTCTGCAGTGTGTTTCCAGGAGAACAGTTTTACACGTTCCAGACTGTAATTTACTTGTTGCTGATAGAGTGTCGCATCATTTTCCAGGCGTAGCAAGGCATCTGCTATTTTTTGCGGTTCTTGAGGATCGACTAAAATGGCACCTTTACCGGCAACTTCGGGCATTGCCGAAACGTTGCCCGTCACTACGGGAGTGCCGCAAGCCATAGCCTCCAGTATCGGAATCCCGAAACTTTCACGCAAGGAAGGATAGAGAAATGCAAATGCTGCATTATAAAGGGTTGCTAAATCTTTGTTGCCGATATATCCCGGATAATACAGATGTTCTTTTATCCCGGTGATTCCTTCTTGCTGAAGAAGCTGGTCGATATATTCTTCTTTTAAATCGGCAATGAGAAGGGGGCGTTTCGTTTGGGATGCTTTCAGATACAACGCGTATGCTTTCAGGGTACGTGCCGCATTCTTTTTGGGGTCTGTATTTCCAAGAAAGAAAAGAAAGTCCGGGTGCGGTATGTATTTCTGCACAATACTCTCATCGGGTGTTTCCTGCATCGTAAAGTAAGCGCTGTAGCCGTTGTAAACGGCTTTAATGACTTCTTTGGGAAGTTGCAGCGCTTCGCGTATGCGGGTACACTCGAACTGAGAAACTGTAATAATATTTCTTGCTTTCTTCAGGATGCGGGGAACAATCAGGCGACGGTAATGCCATCCCATTTCCTGATAGAAGGAAGGACTGCGATGCTGACGCGGCTCCAAATAGATAATGTCATGAAGCGTCAGCACCAAAGGGACGGGACACCATAACGGGGCTGTATTCGATGTACAATGCAGCAAGTCCGCTTTCAGCTTCCTGACGGCCTGGGGCAATGCTATCTGCTCCCACAAAGGATAAGTAGGGCAGCGAAGCTCAATGATATGGAGGTTTTCCGATTCTTCCAGGCACCAGTCCTCCCCCGGAGCAACGAATACGTAATATTCATTACCGTCTTTCCGCTTTTGCAGTTCTTTCAGTGTCTCCAGGATGACAAAGTCCATGCCATGCTTGTCTTTGCGGAAAATGCGTTGGGCTTCGATGGCGATTCTCATTTTGCTGCCTTTCTTTTCTTTTTCCGTTTAAAGATTCTTGTGATGTGGCTCATGGAAGAGGTGACTACCAATATGGGCAGAGACCAGAAAGCGCTCCGGAATTTGCGGCTGATTTCCCCTTCGGGCATGGCCATCAAAAAAGTGATGAATAAAACGGCTAAAAGTGCATACCATTTTGTAGCAAGCGGCCACTCCAGAAACGTCATTGCTACGGCACATATCGTGATATATAAGATGAGCAGGAAACGGGATGGAAGTAGCCATTGGAATAATTTTTCGCATAAATCCCACTTTCCTTGTAAGAATGCTATCGGAAATTGTTGCAATGCCAGTATGGAGCTGCGATACTGTGAGCCCAACCAGCGCTGGCGTTCTTTGCTGTACCCCGATGTATCGTCCGTCTTTTTGCAATAGCAGACTATTTCTTCCATGTATTCGGTATATATGTTTTCCTTCAGAAGTTCCATTTCTGTAGCTTTGGCCAAATCGCTTCCTGATAATCTGGGAGCGATTTCCTGGAACATCTCAAAATCAAACATCATGCCCGAACCGATGAGGGCGGAGGAGAATCCCAGTGCCGTATGTGCCTTGCGGAAGAGGTGGTTGTTGATTTCTTCGCTGGTGGCGTTTAATACGGCGATGTTGGTATTCAGGTTTTCCGTCATGCGGTGGGCTTGGATGGCATCACATCCGGAGTAGTAGGCATTGTTGAAAAGCTCTAATGCGTTAGGAACAACTTTGTTGTCTGAATTGAATATGGTGATGGCATCGTACTCATGAGGAGAATAGCGCTCCATGACCTGCTGTATGGCATATATCTTTGTGCAATGTTCTTTATCGGGCACGACAATGTTGACCGGCATCTGGAGCAGCGTAACCAAATCTTCTTCGGACAGTTGTGTGGCAGCCACTGCGATGTCGTATTTTTCTCTCGGATACGTCTGCGTGTCAAGGAAATGATTGATGGACTCTATCACTTCCTTGCCGTTTTTCAGCACAACAAAGAGGACCAGGAATCGATGTCGCTTGGGGGACGGTGGATAGGGATTCTTGTATTTCCGCAAGGAGGCCAATGCATAGATAAACAAGTAGGCTACGGGGATGGCCAGCAATAAGAAAAGAACCGCGTCTGTCATTTGCAAGGCATTGTTGTTCTCGTCCATCCACCAGTCGGGATTGAATATGGAAAAAATGTCGGTCATATATGTTTTCTATTTAATATTTTCTATTTCTTTTTCATTTTTTGTTGGGTCAGCAGTTGGTCGATATGCTCCCCGTTAATCAGAACTGACAAAAATAAAATGATTATAAATCCTGTAGGGAATTGAAAGAAAAAGGCATTTCCATAGGCACTTATCATTAGTCCGAAAATACCGCAAGCAATGGCCGTGAGTATTCCACGTAGCTCGTTATTCTTAATCCGAAACATGATAAGATAGCAACCTCTTAACAATGTACAGACATATATGGTAAGAAAAAGCACTAATCCTACAATGCCGGTTTCCATCCATATCTTGACATAAAAAGAATCATGGGGAATGAGTGTTGTGAGACGGGAACCATATTTTCTGGCTTCTACCCCTCCCAAACCAAGTCCTTCTCCGAAAGGTTTGTATTTTAGATATTCAGCCAATCTTTTTTGGTTTTCTTTGCGGACAATGTATGAGGCGTCTTCTGTAGGTCTGAAAGCTGTACGCATGCGTCTGATGGAAGTGTTGCTTTCACCGATATAGGTATGGGCGAAAAAGACATAAAAAAACAATCCGAAGAAGACTGTAGCTCCCATGAGCTTGATATTTTTACTGAGGAAAGTTAACAATATGATTCCTCCGATGGGGACAAACAGTGCACCGCGGGTTCCGGAAATGAACAAGGCATATATGGAACAGACGGCAATAATTGCATAATAGATTCTTATGGAACGTTCTTTTACGAAGATAGCCGAGATACCGAACAGAATGGCGGCAAAGCCCATGTTGGAACCGAAATTTCCGGCATCTGTGAAAAAGGAAAAATATCGGGTGACATCGGATAAAAGGTGTGTCTTGTACATTTCCGTTTCAATCAGCATGGTTGTTTCTGTCTCATCAAAACCTGCATATTTCTGGTAAACAGCTTTGGCTACGGCTGTCAATGTGAATATGGACAGAAAAAGCATAATGACGCGCAACCGCTTGTAGGAGGTCATTGTTAAAACGCCAATTAATGACATGACAAGGGTACTGTATATGATTCCACGGGAGTAAATCCAAGCTTCCGTGAGAGCTGTTGGATTCATGATTTCAGCCGCAGTATATATGGCCCATATGCAACCTCCGAACGTCAGAATGTTTTTGGTGTATTTCCATGCAATCTTACCTTGTTGGTGATAGGAATATATCAGGAGCGTCACAAGCAGGGTGACGGTTGCGACATCATACCAGACACTCAACCCACTGCCCTGCGTGTATCTGTACCAGGGAATGAAAAAGTAATTGAATGTGAATAGGAAACATACACCGGCAAAAGGGTTTCTTAATGCTTGTATTGCTATTATCAGGAAGAAAGGGGAAAGGCAAACGTATGCAGTGATATCCCAAGTACTGAATAATATGCTATAGATGAGCGCACCCAGTCCGATGATGAACACTAATAATGTTACCGCCAAGGGAGATATGCTATGTCCTTTGATATCCGTTTGCATTTATTTGACAGCTGCTGATTTTGATGTTAAACCTAATTGTGCCAACCGGCTGAAGAAGCTGTGAACCGGGGTGTGAGGAGGCAATTCTCCGGTGAAGCTTTCAACCACTTCGCGGTCTGCATTGTTGAGATACATAAATAGAGGAGTTCCTTCCAATTCTTCCTTTAACGGTTTCAACCGGGTGTCGTCATCTCTGCCCCACAATCGGGCGGCGTTGGCTATCAGCAAATTGAAATCTGCTTTTTTCAATACCGACATAGGTAGAGTTGCGGTACTGACAGCAGGATATTCCACTAAAATGATGTCCGGTATTTCTTCTGCTTCATTCAGAACCCAGAAGTCAGACAATTCTTGAGCTTGTACATATCCCTTGTTTTGGGTATCGAAATCGTGGTCATATTTTACAAGGCGCACTTTTATACCCTCAGTTTCCCAGTAATCAATGAAATATTTGGCAAGGAATGATTTTCCTTCACGTTTCTCCATGCTGAGCAGGTTTATGACAGTAGGACGGTCCGGGTGCAGGTAGTTGTTCAATTGCCGGCAACTATAGGCAGCGGCAAGCCGGTTACAGGCCTTGAGGAATCCACGATACTTCAAGTTGCTTACACCGTTGAATGCTGCAATGACAGAGAGTCCGGTCAGGCGTTTGCTGCGGTCCGGGTCGCGGAGAGTGCGGTCTAACAATTCAATCAGCAGGAAGTAGCCGCTTATGAATATCATACTGCCGAAGAATGCGGCAAGGACGTAGATAATTCTTTTTCTGCCATTGTCTGTCAGCGGATACTCGGGGGATGCTATGACCTGCAGGTTGGCAGTTGTCATCTTGATATTCTGCAAACGGAGGTGTGCTTCGGCAAGGCCTCCTATTTGTCGGCGATAATTGTCTTCGGCAATGCCTACGGCACGTTCTTTCCGCTTGATTTGAGTGCCTACGGGTGAGAATTCCCGGTATTGGTCGATAATGTCCCGTTGGCGGTCAACCAATACTTTCACTTCAGCTTTGGCTTTCGCCTCATTGATGCATGCCGTCAGCCATTCTGTCACCATTTCTTGAATGCCTACCCCTTCCTTGGAGAAACCATACTCGTTTAAATTATCGGAGAGATGGCTTATCTTTTCTTCTGCCTTTTGCAGAGCGTCTTTTTCTCTTTGAAGTTTATCACTATTCTGCTGGCTCTGTTCTGTGGTGAATATTTCTTGCTCAAGAATACTTTGGTTCAGGGTACTAACTTTTTCCAGTTCTTGCAACAAATTAGTATTTGTGCGTATAATCTTGGCACGTATGTCCATTTTATTCTCTAACATCTGGCGTAAAGCCACTGCGCTTCCATAGTTTCGCTGCACTTCTTCCATACGGTCGTCCGTCGCATATTTGGTCAAAGCTAATGCCTTGGATTGCTCGTCGTAGTTGATGACTTGTTTTTGAACACTATAGTCTGTCAAATCATCTTCTTCTGCAGTAAGTGCTTTTTTGGCTATGCGCACTTGTTCTTCAAAATAGGCGATAGCACTGTTCGTGGCACTGAACCGGAGTTGCTCATAAGCCTTTAACAGTTCATCTTCCAATATCTTGAGGGTGTTTTGCGTAATACCGGGATCGGAGGAGGTATATACCAATTCTATCAGGTCGCTGGTACCCAGTCGTTTAATGGTGATTGTGCTTAATGCGCTATAACTGTAATAAGGGTAGGGACGGTTGAATATGGAATAGACAAAATTACTGCTGTTCTCTTTCCGGTAATTCATCAGATTATTTGTAGTTTTATCCAAAGAGGAACGGTCTACCAAAGCCAGCACTTCTTTAGGAAGGATTTGGACGAGCTGCCTATAATGTTTGGCTTGAATGTACATGTTGTCTTTCCACTCATCACCGTATACGAGGCTGGTTGCAAGCAGACGTACCGAAACCTTTGCCAAAGTGTTTTTGGACTTGCCTATATTGATGATATTGTCGAAGGTACTGTTGATATTGATAAGCTGGCTTCCGTCCAGATTGGTGCTGTTGGTTACACCTGCATATAGACTGCTGTTTACCGTATAACTGTATGGTAAAAACTGTGTAAAGTATATGACTAATGCTGTAACAAGGAGGCTTCCCCACAATAACCAATAACGGATGCGGTAAAAGAAGCTTGCCAAAAATTGTACTATATTCATAATTAGTTTTACTTGTCTGTTATAACTTTAACATTAGTCAGCATCTCTAACAATACGATTGAATTGTGTAAAGCTACGCGGCTTTGCTCATAATTAGTCACGGCACCGGTGCGGCGTGCACGTTCCAAAGAAAGTGCAATGATATCAATGGCTCCTTGTATGAAATTATTTTCAGATATTTTCATCTGTGCGTTATACAATGCAGCCGTTTCCGCTTTGGCCTTTATGGTAGCCAGTTGCTCGGTAACCGCATTGTAGGCTTCCAGAACTTTTAGCCTTCGCTCCTCCATAACTCCTTCCTGCGTGTACTGCAATTGCTCTATCTGATAGCGGTAGTCTTTCAGTTTCAGTGGTCGGTTGAACAAGTCTCCTAAGGTGATGCCGACGCTGGCCCCGACATTGAAGTTGTGCTGGGCACTTGACATCGTTGTCTGGTACATAGGAGTATACTCGTCACTGGCATTGCCTATAATATTGTAGCGTCCGTAGGAATAGTTACCGTTCAGTCTGAAGTAGTTCCACCAGTTCCGCTTTTCCAGGCGATATTGGTTCTTGAGTTGCTCTACTTGGGATTGGGCTCTTTTTACTGACGCATTCTCTGTCACTGCATCAAGAAAGACAGATAGAGGGGGCAATTCTAATTTCTCAATATCTATTGATGTCTTCGGACTGATTAAACCCAATGTGTTGACTTCTATTTTTTTATCCTCCATCTTGAGTTGCTCCAATATCTTGATGCGCTCCTCCCGTGTCAACTCCTGCTGCGCAGCCACAGACAAAGGTACCCCCAACAATCCTAAAAGGATTACACTGTAAATGATGGACTTGATATATCTTTTTATCATCTCTAAAGCCATATAATTCCTATTATCTTTATTTTTATACATTCTCTTTCTGCACAAACGCTGTCAGCGTCTTGCACAGTATCTTCATGTCCAGCCAGAATGAAAATTCTTTGGCGTACTTAATGTCCAGTTGCTTGCGCTCTTCGGCCGACATCTTCCCGGCACCGCCTCGTTTCTCCACTTGCCACAGTCCCGTCAGTCCGGCAGGGGCCATGAAGCGCTCGATATATGCGTCGCTGGTCAGCAGCTCGGCCTCGTAGAGGGGGAGCGGGCGGTTGCCCACGATGCTCATGTCTCCTTTGAGGACGTTGAACAGCTGCGGCAGTTCGTCAATGCTGTACTTGCGGATGAAACGGCCTACGCGGGTGACGCGGGGATCGTTCTCTATCTTGACAAACGTATTCTGTTTTTCTTGGGCCTTCTTTTTAAGGAAATCTTCTTCAGAGATGACAAAATCGTCCGAAATCAGCAGGGTAGCCTCTTCTTCAGAAGTGCCGGTCAGGTCGTCGAAGCGGATATCGGGCTGCTCGTCCGTAAGCTCTTCTTCTATCTTATATTGGTTGAGGGCGTTCAGCTCTTTCAGGCGCTTGTCGGCATTGGTGTACATGGAGCGGAACTTCAGGAAGTTGAATATCTGGTAGTTGCTGCCCACACGCTGGGACTTGTAAATCACTCTTCCCTTGCTTTCCACGCGGATGGCTATGGCTGTCGCGATGAGTATGGGAGACAGCACAATCAGTACGGCAACGGCAAAAAGGATGTCGAAGATACGCTTCCACATAGGCAGGTGGAAGGTGTTGAATATCTTACGGTGTGACTGGCTGAATTCCTGCAACTTATGCTCCTTGCGCAGTTGGAGGAATTTTGTCATTTGCTGGAGGCTCTCTTCGCTGGCCATGGGGGAAAGGGTGTTGTTGACACCTGCCTGCAGATAGAGCTTGCGGTGTTCCTTCTGCAGTCCTTCGGTGATGAGGATGATGTAGACACGGGGGAAGCGCTTGTGCAGGAAAGTGATGTTCTGGCTGTCCTTTTGAGGGGTGCTTTCTTCGTAAAGAATGGATGTGTTGTACCGTTCGCGGATACCGTCGATGACTTTCGCCGCTTTGTTGCAGGATGAAACAGCCATGAACATGCCTCCCGTAATTTTGCTCAAGTGGTCGATGGTGACGCGGTTGCTACCTATGTAGATATAATATAACATATCCATTGATTTTGTCGTTTAGAGAAATTTCTTGATACGGGCCTTCAGCTCCATAGGATTGAAAGGTTTCAGTATGAAATCCTCGGCTCCGGCTTCGAGCAGGTTGATGCGCTCGGTGGTACTTTCTTCACTGGAAAGCATCACAACCGGAATGTCCTTGAAAAGTGAATTGCTTTTCAGATATGCCAGGAATTCACTGCCGGTCATCTTGGGCATGCGTATGTCCGAAATGATGAGAGCGGGTTCGTTCCCCTCATTCAGCCATTCTATGGCCCTGACGGGATCTTCGAAATAAACCAGCTCATTCTCTTTCCCTAAATAGACCGAGAGTACCTTGCCTATGGCAGGTTTGTCATCTACAAATAATATTTGTTTCATTGTTTATGATAATTGTTTGCTATATTTATCTATATACATTTTCTTCTACCGGGTGTTCGTACCATTCCGTATACTGGGTTCTGTCTTGGGCCCAATAGATGAATTCCGGATATGCGCTTGCTTCGGGGATGTCAGTACGTGAAACATTGATGGTTTCCTTGGGATAGCGGAAGCCATACGGCACGCAGATTGCCCACGTGTTGTTGCCTGCTAAGTCAAGATTCTCTTGCTGTATGGTTCCGGCGGCAGTGGCGCCATATCCCCAAAATTCGTAAAGATGAACTTCCATGCGTTGTTCCATGCTTTTATATTGATAACAGATGAAGAAGTCCAGATTGTCTTTTGAGAATAGGGGCTCTGTCCGAGTTTGGTCTGTCAGTTCAATAATGACTTCATAAGTATACTCTTTGGCGGTTACTCCAATGCCGGTGTTTACCATCTCACCCGGTTCGACTCCAAATACATTGTGTACTTCGCCTGCAATGGGGATTACGACACTCGGATCGGAATCTTCCATATAAGTAACATTATTGTACCTGAATTTGTTGTACGAGCTGTTGAATGACTCCTGGAAACGCGAATCGTCGCCTCCGGTCTTGACTTCCCGGATATCGGATTTATTGATTCCGGTAATCCGGAGCCCTACGCCCAACGGCTTGCTTGCTCCTGCTGCAGCAAGGGTCACGTCGAGCTGTATGCGCTTGATGTGGTTCGTCTTTTTCTCGCGGTGATAGTAGGTCTCCACGTCCAAGACCACGTCGTTGAAGTCATAGTCGCCTACCAACGGGAAGTTGTCTTCGAATACGTACGTATAGGAGACCGGGTCTGTAGGGGTTTCTGAGCCGGACTCGTCCGGAGTATTGCCTTCGCCCGTACAGTCTCCGGCAGGAATGGTGATGGGGGATTCTCCCCATTTGGATATGGTTCCTTCGGTGTTCTTGATAGCATCAAGGAATTTGGCTTCCCACCAGATATCCTCGGTGATATCATCGTCAATTTCTTTCACTTCATAATGAATGTTTCCCTGGCTGGAGAAATTTCCTATATCTTCAATTTTATTGATTTTTACCAGTGCATATTCATTGTTTGGACCCATAAATTGTGCTTGTGACAATTCTGCTTCATCAAGTACGGTTATCATGGAGTTGTCACCCATCGTGATTTGGGTGTTGTAATTGTTGCTATGGTCCCCGAAATCCTCTATCTCTGCAGAAGAGGTGTCTCCCATGTTCAGTGTGCCTACAAATTCTTCCGCATATAGATAGCATCCGTTGTCTATAGTGATGTTGCTGTCGGTTTTCCCGATATAGGCTTTACCCTGGTTGATGAATTTGCATCCGCTGTCGAAATTCATTTCATCGACACGCACGGTACCGCAATTATAGAATGCTCCTCCCTGGCTGACATGGAAATCGTCTATTTCCATAGTGCCGGCATTGTAGTTGTAGCTGCCTCCGGATGCATTGGTCAATTCGATGTCGTTCCCTTTGATGGTTCCACCCGCGTAGACGATAAACCGGCTGGATTGCACTAAAGTGAAGGTGTGCTCGTCCGGTATCACGATTTCCCCTCCGTCAATCACATAGAATTCGAAGCCTCGTTCAACGGTCATGTTGTTCCCATTGGGTTCCCAGCTGCCTTCAATGATGATGATGGCCGGATTGTCACTTCCCATGCCGTCCTTGCTGATTTTATTCCTATATATATTGTCTTTGGAGATTTTGTAGGCTTTTCCGTTTTGAAAATCGGTATTCGGCCTTATTTCTTCGGCACTTGATAGCATTGCGGTGATTTCTGCCTCAGACTTTTCCGGTGAATAGGTCTCGATGCTGACACTGCGTGTCCATGCGGCACGTGTAGTTGTGGGGGAACTGCCGAAAGCGGCATGGAGCTGACCGTTTTGGATGGATACGTATTTTACTATGTTGCGGCTGTGTGCATCGGTGCGGCACACAAAAGCGCTCGTCAGCACAGAAGGACAGTCCATGACGGTAGTAAATACTGTTGTATTATTGGCGGTGCCTTCTGCCAGCAGTTTGGCGGATGACCGGCTGATTAAGGGGTTCTTGTCGTAAATACGTATGGTGTAGTCGATGCCGGTATCTTCGGATACAGAAACATTGACCCGGACCTGCTGAGTCATTTTCCAATCCATAGCCGGGTCTATGTTCTTGACCGGAAACCTATCCTGATAGGCTGCTTTCACTTTCTCGGGGTTAAAAACATCGTCTTTACAACCCTGCAGCAGTATACTCATTGCAAGAATAACAAGCGGCAGAAAGCGTTTGTATTGGATATTCTCTCCCATATTTTACATTTGTTTTGCTTGATTGTAAGCAAAAGTACGTTTATTTAAACTAATAAGCTTTATTAATGGGGGATAAAAGCGTGTTGGTTAACGCTTTTTAACGATTTTGCATGGATAGATAATGCAAGTTTGTCTTGAAAATTATCAATATTACTAAATGCCCTCTGTATTGCCGCTTTACTAAATCTTGGTGATTTCTCCTGCCAGGTCGGAATTCATGCGGTGGCGGATTTCGGCTTGGTCCAGTCCATGCCCCAGGAGGAACATGAGTTTGGTGACGGCACATTCGGGGGTACTGTCATAGCCGCTGATGACACCTGCCTGGAGAAGTTGCAGACCGGTTTCGTAACGTCCCATCTCGACGGCGCCACTTTGGCATTGGGTGATGTTGACGATGACAATGCCACGTTCGCTGGCTTCTTTCAGCTGGCGGATGAACCATTCTTTCTGGGGGGCATTGCCGGAACCGAAGGTCTTGAGGACAACAGCTTTCAGGCCGGGAACATGAAGCACGGAGTTGATGATGCTTTCCTGGATGCCGGGAAAGAGGGTGAGCACTACGACATTGGTGTCGAAAAGGTAGTGCGGCTTCATGGGGCGTGACGGGTCGGGATGGTGGATGAGGTGCTCGTTATAACGGATATGGATGCCTGCCTTTGCCAGTGCGGGATAGTTGAAGGAGCGGAAAGCATTGAAATTCTCGGCATTGATTTTGGTGGTACGGTTGCCCCGCATCAGCTCGTTCTCGAAGAAGATGCACACTTCGGGGACGATAGGAGTACCGTCCGGATGCTTGGCGGCGGCTATTTCAATGGCGGTGATGAGGTTCTCTTTCCCGTCGGTGCGCAGGGTGCCGATGGGAAGCTGGGAACCGGTGAGGATGACCGGCTTGGAAAGGTTCTCGAGCATGAAACTGAGGGCGGAGGCTGTATAGGCCATGGTGTCGGTACCGTGCAGGATGACGAAGCCGTCGAAGTTGTCGTAGTTGTAGTTGATGATTTTTACAATCTTTGCCCAGAGGGAAGGTTCCATGTCGGAAGAGTCGATCGGTGGGTCGAACTGATAGGAAGAGATGCGGTAGTTGAAGCGCTTCAGTTCGGGAACATGCTGTAGCAGTTGGTCGAAGTTGAAGTTCTCAAGCGCACCGGTCTCGGGATTTTCTATCATTCCGATAGTTCCGCCAGTGTAAATCAATAGTACGGAAGGGCAATCGACTTTCATGATATTCGTATTAGAGCTTTTTTCGGGCACAAAGATAGTGAAATATGAGATGGGGAGAAAATAAAAGAGACAAGTCTTTGCAGATTTTGTCTCTTTTATTTTTTCATTGCGAAAAATATATTGTATGAAATTTGAATAAGCTCACTGTTTCAAATCTTCCTTCAACTGCCTGATAGCCTTTTCCGTATCTCCTTCCTTCTCGTTGAGCAGCGTGACGAAGCGGCTGCCGATGATGGCACCGGATGAGTGGGCGCAAGCGGCATCGAATGTCTGCTTGTTGCTGATGCCGAAGCCTACCATGCGTGGATTGCGCAGGTTCATATCCTCTATCTTCTTGAAGTAGGCTTGCTTCCGGGTGTCGAAGTCTTTTTGGGCACCGGTGGTAGCGGCACTGGACACCAGATAGATGAATCCGTCGGTGTGGGCGTCTATTTCGCGGACGCGGGCTTCGCTGGTTTCGGGGGTGATGAGCATGATGACACGGATGTCATACTTCGAGGCGATGGCTTTGTAACTCTCTTCGTAATCGCGGAAAGGGAGGTCGGGAATGATGACGCCATCGATGCCGCATTCCACGCACTTCTGGCAGAAGGCTTCGAAGCCGAACTGCATGATGGGATTGAGGTACCCCATAAGGATGAGGGGGATGCGGACATCGCGACGGATGTCGCGCAATTGTTCGAAAAGCAGGCGGAGGGACATGCCGTTGTGCAGGGCGCGGGTGGCGGCGTTCTGAATGACAATGCCGTCGGCCATGGGGTCACTGAACGGAATTCCGATTTCAATCATGCTGACTCCGTTTCTTTCGAGGGCACGGATAACGTCGGCTGTACCGTCGAGGGTGGGACAGCCTGCACAAAAGTAAATGGACAGCAGATTCTTGGGGCTGTCCTGGAAAAGTTGGTTAATGCGGTTCAACATACTATTTCTATTTACAATTTTACAATTTACAATTTACTATTTGGCTGCGCAATATATGCTGCATGGTACGATTTACAATTTTACAATTTACTATTTACTATTTACCATGTACAATGTACAATTTGCCATGTGGCGTATATTGCGCAGCCAAATAGTAAATAGTAAATCGTCAAATCGTACCTCCCTTGAGTTCTTTCAGGAAGTTTGAGATGCGTTCCACATCCTTTATTCCCGGTGCCGTTTCGAAGCGGCTGTTGATGTCGATACCTGCGAAATAGGGATGGCGGAACTCCCGGAGGGCTTTGACGCTGTAGGGGTTGATGCCGCCGCTGAGCAGGAACGGGGTGGGACCGTTGTAGCGGTGCAGGAGGTTCCAGTCGAACTGGTTGCCGGAACCGCCGTACTGCGGGGTCTTGGTGTCGAAGAGGTAGTAGTCGCACAGACCATTGTAGGCAGATACGGCAAGCAGGTCCTTGGGCAGCAAGATAGAGAAAGCCTTGATGAGGTGCAGGCCTGCATTGCGCAGGGAACGGCAGTATTCGGGAGCTTCATTGCCATGCAGCTGGATGTAGTCCAGGCTGAAACGGTCGGTATACATCAGGATGTTTTCCTTACTTTCGTTGACAAAGACGCCGACGCGCTTGGCGCAGGCTGGCAGATACCCGGGCATCTGGCACAGACAACGGGGAGATTTGGGGTAGAAGATAAAACCAATCATATCTACACCTTGCAGTTCTACATTGCGGATGTTTTCTGCTTCGGTCATTCCGCATACTTTGATGAGAGGAGACATTTTATTTACGATTTACAATTTACGATTTACAATTTGGCTGCGCGATGTAACGCTGTATGAGAGACTTTTGTATTTACAATTATCAACTTTCAGCTTTCAATTATTAATTAAGAGACTGTCTTGGATGAACTCTTTCAGGGTTTCGCCCGGATTGGCTGTTTTCATGAAGGTTTCGCCGATGAGGAAACCGCGGAAGCCGGCGGCACGCAGGCGGCAGATGGTTTCGGGGTCGGAGATGCCGCTTTCGGAGACAAGGAGCGGGGATGCCGGTCCGTGGGTGGCTTCGCGCAGTTGCCGGGCTATCCGGAAGGAGTTTTCCACATCGGTGACGAAGGAGCCGAGGTTGCGGTTGTTGACACCCACCATGTCGACCTCCTTATTTATATAGGAGAGTTCCGAAGGGCTGTGGATTTCGAGCAATACCTCCAGCCCGAGTTCGTGGGCTTGGGCGGTGAGGGTGCTGCACTGCTCCGGACTGAGGCAGGCGGCAATGAGCAGTACGGCGTCGGCACCTACGATGCAGGCTTGCAGAAGCTGGTACTCGTTGATGATGAAGTCCTTGCGCAGAATGGGGATGCGGACGAGCGGACGGGCTGTGCGGATGTCGCGCAGCGTACCGCCGAAGAACTTCTCATCCGTCAGGATGGAGAGGGCGGCGGCGCCGGCGGCTTCGTAGGAGGCGGGTATTTCCTCTGCTTGGGCAGCCTCGTTTATCCAGCCTTTAGAGGGTGAACGGCGTTTGAACTCGGAGATGATTCCTGTAGAAGAAGCGGCAAGGGCCTGCTTCATGCTGCGGCGGTGGGCCGCATTCTCCCGGATGATGACTCCGGCCTGCTCCTGCAACTGTTCCGGAGAGACGGTCTGCTTTTGCAGTTCAATCTCTGTTTGCTTATGGGCGATGATTTCGGACAGTATATCTTTCATTGCTTCATTTATTAATCTCGAGAAATTTTTTCAGTGTCGCCAGCGCCCGTCCGCTATCCAATGATTCGCGTGCGATGGCGATGCACTCTTCAATCTCTTTCTGCGGCTCCATCACCTGGATGGCAAAGGCGGCGTTGACAATGACGCATTGCGTTTGTGCAGGTGTGGCATGCCCCGTAAGGATATTGTCGAAGATGCGGGCGGCATCTTCCTTGCATACGCCGCCGAAGAGTTCTTCGGGACGGGCATCCTTGAAGCCGAGGGCCTGCGGACGGTAGATGCGCTCATAGTTGCGGGTCATCACCTTGAACTCGTCCGTCAGGGAGATTTCGTCGTAGCTGTCGAGGCTGTTGACCACGGCAAAGTCAATGCCGAGCTTATAGAATACGTTGGTGTATAGGCGCATCTGCGAGAGGTCTGCCACACCAAGCAGCTGGTATGCCGGACAGCATGGATTCACCAACGGGCCGAGCAGATTGAACAAGGTGCGCACTCCCAACGTCTTGCGTACGGGACCGACAAACTTCATCGCCGGATTGAAAAGCTGGGCATGAAGGTAAGCGATGTTGCAC
>NZ_JBCNZM010000095.1:0-17867 GCF_040227615.1 Bacteroides sp. RTP31139st1_H2_RTP31139_211217
ACGGCGTTTCTGTGCCCCCTGTTGACATAGAAAGCCTCCGGCGGTAATTTGTCCGCCGGAGGCTTTACTGTCCGAACATGGCCGTTTATCGAAGCCGTTTGAAGGCCACGCACGAATACACCTCGATATTTTCCACGATCTCCTCGTGGTTGTGGTTCGTCTGGCTCTCCACAAGGTCAAATGCCATGAAAGTATCGCCATCCATGCACGAGAGCCGCTCATGTATCAGTTCCGGCAGGTCAAACACCTCCAACGCCTCTTCCTTGAACGGGCTGCCCTCGTTGGCCGCACCGGCCCAGTCCGTCACGATATGCAGTTTCACTTCCGGTTCGGCCCGATATTCCACCCCGTCCACAATCGCGTTCCAGCGTATCGGGCAGAACTCCACGAATACGGCAGGGCGTTCCCAATTCTCCTCCTGCTCGATAAACTCCACATTGTGGTTCCACAGGTCGATGTGTTTTATCAAGCCTCCGCCCACCTCCTTCAGCTCCTTGCAGAGCATATTATAAAGTTCCTTTCTCATTTCCGTCTTATATCAAATTCAACATTGAAATATTCCGTTATATTTTCCTCTATGATTTCACGGACAGCCTTCTCCACTTCGGGAGAAACCCCCAAGAAACGCCTTCGGGGAATCTTGATCATGCTGCCCTCCTTTTTCAACGCCATGAACTTCCAGAACTCCGCCTCGCCGGTCAGCTGCACGGTACGTTTGTCCTTGCGTTTCTCTCCATTCTTCCTGCGCCCGAAAGAACCGGTCGCCTCGTAGTATTTATGCCAAAAATAACGCTTCATCTTTTTTGTCACCCTTATCTCCCCGCCGTCATTGTGGATGGCCGCATACGGAAGGTCGGTGTAAAACGTGATGCTGTTCTCCGTGGTCCGGCTGGAAACGCTCCGCCTGAGCCGGCCGGTATCTATCAAAATAGAACCTCCGGGACGTGTCGGGCTTTTACGCCGCTGCCATGCCTCGGAGAAAAAAGCCTGACGCTCAAAATTACGGTCGAACTCATCTGTCATCTCCACCCGGATATCCTGCAGGATCCGGGCGATTATCTTCTGCACGTCCTTGTTCATAGTCATCGTCATTAAAGAGTAAAAGCTGGCGGGTCTCCTCGTCAGCTATCTTCTTGCTCGCATCCGCGCTCGCGTTGAGTATATTGTAGAATGTACGTTCGGTAACGGCATATACAGGATATACGTACCGCCGCCAGATCTCGCGGTTCGGTACACCGCGTTTGGCATATTGGTCGTATATCCTGTTTATCTCCTCCACACGTTTCTCATAACTTACTCCGCGTCGCTTTGCCATCGCTTACTCCTTCTTTGGATTATATGGTTGAATGTCCAGTTCCATCTTCGCGCTCACTATCACCCGGCCGCTGCCGCCACATTGGGGACAAGCCTCCTCGGTAATATTCACTTTCTTTTTTCTGAAAATCCGAGAAGGAAGTTCGGTCGTTCTCTGTACGACACCCGTGCCGCGACAAGCACGGCACAAGGCTACTTTGGGGCTCTTCTCTACATTCTGTATCATACTCTTCATTTTTAGGATTCTGTCATACCCAACGGGATGGGCTTCCACATCCCGTTATTGTCTCTTATCTCAGCTCTGATGAACTGCTTGCTCACCTCCGGCTGGTAACTCTCCTCGATGATGCGCACGCCTTCCATGAAACGCTCGTCACCGGTTTCCATCGCTACCTTGCGCAATTGAACGATGCGCGAGGCTTTCAACGTACCTTTGGCATCACGTGCCAACAGGCGGAGAACCATGCTCACCAGCGCCTTGGTCTTTTCGTCCTTGGCGAGGCTTTCGATATACTCCTTCACGATGGCAATTCCGTCCTCCACCGTATCGCGGTAACCGTCTGTCACATACACGCCCAACGTGATACGCTTGCTTCCCTCGCTGTTGGTGAATGTGTGACTGCGCTGATCGTCCTTTGCTTTCGTCTTGAACAGGTCGGACTTCATTTCAAGGATGGTCTTGAAATTCTCCATCACCGTCCGCTTGCTCTCCTTGATGCGCTCGCTGATACCCAGCAACACCGGAATAGAGCGTTCGATCTCCTCGTCCACCATCTGCTTATACATCTCGCGGTCGGCTCTCGCCTTCTCTTCCGCGACTTTCTTGGCTTTCGCCTGACGGAAGGCATCAAACTCCGCCTTCTCGGTTTCCGTCATTACGACGGTCTGGTTCTTCTCTTCCATAATTCAAATCGTTTTTGTTGTTAATCCATCAATTCTCATACTCCTCACCATAATCTGGCGTTTCCAACTCGCTTTCCAACAGGGCTTCCTCATATTTCTCATAAGACCACTCGTTCAGCCTGTTGAAAAACTCTTCCCGATCATCCCGGTCCATTTCCGGGAACACGTCAAGTATCTGGTTCTTGACATTCTCAAGCAGTTCATTAAATCTCTTATCCATATCCGTCAATTTTTAGGAGCTTTGGTGTTTATGAGCATATAGGTCACCGCCGCCGGTTGTTTTACTTCCTCTTTCTTTTTTTCCTTGAGCCCGCCCTTGCGCCGGATAGAGCGCAGCTTTACAGCCAGTTGTTCCAGTTCGTCCGAAGAGATTTGACTGAACGCCTTTCCCGCAATCCGGGGATTCCGGCAGAAGTCATTGACACGCACCCAGTCCGAAGTGTCGATTCCCATTTTTTGCATGAGTCTCAAACACACGCTGCGCCAATATTTAAGTTCCTCCTGCATCTTCTGACGACGCTCGTCCACACCGGCCAATTTCTCCAATCCCTCACAACAGGTCTTATATTCAAGCCTCGTCATTTCACGAAGACTGTCTGTCCGGTTCCATGTATACTGCAACACGATGGACTTCTTGAACTCTTCCCGGTCTCCGTTGAACGGCAGCTTGTTGAACAAAGCATAAAACCGGGCGAAATTGGTTACTTCCTGTGCCATATCATCCTTTCACTTTTTTCTCCACCGAAAGGATAGCCAGACTTATCATCATAAGTTTTACAGACTGACTGTCCTCCTCAAGCAAATCAATATCCGCAACCACAGGCTCACCGCTCATGGCGTTCCATACTTGCTCTACCTCTTCCGTCTTCTTTTGGTTCATCAAAAAGAGATACGCATCATACTCGGAACGATCAAACTCAAATACGACCTGAACTTTCTGTTTTTCTTCCATAGTTCCTATCATTTATTGTTTTCTTTCTTCGTTACTTCATATCCTTTTTCTTTAAGATACGTTGCCACATAATCATCATTGCCAAGGTCATTCAGCACATCAAAAAGATAACTTGACACATACCCTGCAACGGCATGTGCCGATGCATAATCAATTTTTTCAGAGATAAACTCCACCTTCTTGGTTCTACCCAATCCTCGAAATGCTTTTTCAATGTCATTCATAATTCTATATTTTAAACTGTTATTCAAACAATACTTTAATGCCGCATGAACTCGCCACGTCAAGTTCCAGCTTCGCGCCTTTACTCAGTTCCCAGTCCTTCAGCATATAGATATACTCACAATCCAGAAGCAGGGCGATATCCGCCCGCATGTGCTCTCTCCAATGGGCCTCATCCGGTAGCCCGTTCTTAAAAGGATTGACCGGGGAAAAGCCCATATTTCTCAAATTCTGTTCCGCATTGGCAAACGCACCCTTGCGCTCGTCAATGTTATAGTGGGCTATTGCCCCGCTGATGTAAACCTTGTCTTTTTCCATATCACAAATTATTACTCGTTTGAATGATTCCTTCTTCCCACACCACATAATAGCTGCCGGCCTCACCGATGGCACGGCCTTGACAATATGCCTTATAACCGACCACCCGGATCTTCATGTCGCAGATATAACGCAAACGGATCGCACCGCCTCCCATCGGCTGGCTCTTCTTTTCCTGGCTGATCCAGATGAAGCACTTTTTCGGGAAACGCTTCATCAAGGCTACCGCATCCGGATACTCCCATTCCGACACCTGATACGAATCCACGATGATAAACTTCGGGGACTTCGGCCTCTTCAATCGGTCTATCAGTTCCTCATAGGTCTCGTCCACAACCACACGGAACTTGCCTTGCACCTCGTTCATCTTCAAATATTCCACACGGCGTTGGAATGTCTGGTTCACGCCCTCTTCATAACTCAAGTACAACACAAGGCCGTATTTGCACAGTTCCTTGCCAAGCTGCATCACAAAGCTGCTCTTTCCGCTGGCACTGGCACCGCTGATGAACCAGGAGGCATTCTCCGCAGGGAACCCGAAAGGCTTGTTCCATTTCTCACCCCACGGCAACGTCACCCATTTCTTGGCGGCTATGTCTTTCGGACTATATGCTCGTTTCATGGCTCTTTTTCTATTGATTCAATCCTATATTTCAGAAACCCTTTGATGATATGCGGAGGATGGTGTATCGGGCAGAATTGCCCTACGTGAAGCCCCCAATACGGGACATAAGCATCTTTCCATATTTCATTTTGAAATGGTCCGGCTTCCTCCACAAGACCACCTTCATTTACTTTGAGCCATAACAGGTCTTGGCCTTTGTCCTCTAAAACTATCTTAACCATTTCCTATGCCATTTTAAGTTTCTCTATCTCGGTATATACTCGCCTCAGACCTCCACGTGTCTTGCGTACAATCTGCGCTATATCCGCACCTGCCGGGGCATTTACTTTAGCCACCGTCCGAGCTTGGGCATTCAAAAACGCCTCACGCTCCTTGCCGTCATCAGGTGTCACCTTGCTGTAACGGTCTCCATAACGGCTCAACATCTCGGTATAGCCCACTTTCTTACATTCTATCGAACGGTTGATCTTTTCTTTCAAACCATCCGCACCCATCATATACCAGGCACAACTGCGTTCGGTGGCATTCCACAAAGCCTTCAGCTCAAGGAACGCCTCATACTGCAAATCCCCGGCCTCGTCCAAAATAATAAGCGGATTCTCAATGGAACGGAGGTAATAAGTCAAATCCTCGTATACATCGCTATATTTACCTTTGGCATCCACTCCGAACTCCGCAGCTATCTTACGCACCAGCTTCAGCTTGGTCTTCACCTGCGAGCAGTCGATATACACGGCATTCTTGTGGTTCTGCACATAATACCTTGCGGTAAAAGTCTTTCCGATGTTTGGAATGTCGCATAGGATAGCCGACAGGCTCGACTGCTGGGAGAACTCCAGCTGGGCGGTTATATACTCGAACGTGGCGGTCTTGGCAACCTTCCACTCCATATCGGCACGGAGGCCCACACCCAAACGACGGGCTATACTTATCCAGTTGGCATCACTAAGGGCTTTATCCGTCTGTCCGTTCTTAATGGCACTGTACACCGATGTGCTGATGCCAAGGGAGGCGGCATGTTTTGCGTCACTCGGATAGTTCGCACGGTTGGCAGCTATCGCTCCCAAAATCTTCTGTTTTTGCGCTTCTGTAATCATAATTCAAACGCTGTTATAATGTTATTCTAATCGTATTCTTACATATCTCCAATAGCCATTGCCGCCATATTGGTCGGCTGCCATTCGTAAGCTTCATCGGGTTCTTCAGGAACAGGTGCCGTAGGTAATACAAGGCTTTCCGTTTCCTCATCTTCTTCCTCACGTTGGACCGGTGCCACACCTACCTGACCGATAGCGTTATCACGTACCCATTTGTCAAAGTGACTCATTATCTTTGCCTGTTCCGTATAAGCTGCCTTATCTTCTTCGGTCTGTTCCGCCATTACACGGCTATAAGTCACAACCGGGCGCACCTTGTCGATATAGCGGTCATTCTGATACAGGAACACATCGGTCGGTTTGCCTTCCTCATCCGGCAAATAGAAAGCCGTCACCTTGCGGTTATTAGGCTCCAACTTCTCAAGAACCTCCGGACCACTCAGCCACCAGTCAGCGTACGCCACACGTACCGTACTGTTCCGTCTTACGCTTGTTTCCACCCTCTCGCCGATATAACGGCTCAGGGTCAGTTTGTCAAGCGGGCGCAGAGTCGGGTTGATCCTCGCCACAAGCACATCCCAGCGGGTCATACCCGGATATTTCTTCTGGTTGGGGTGCAGCGTGTTGTTCCACTCCGCACAGTCCCGGCGGTCATCGGCCACAAGTTCCTCAAACGTATAATATTTCCGATCCTCGTAAGTATGGTTCCCACTGTCGCTGATTTTCTTCTGATCCACACGCCGTGCCCCTTTACCGTACCAACGACCCACCCCTTCATGGTTCTTATGGGCGATAGTTGTCTTGAATGCGCCGTTCAACGGTTCGGCATATTTGTCCTGAGAGTTCAACGGTGCACAAAAGCGCACAAACTTGAACACCTCACCGGCTTTCAGGAAGCCCTCCTTGTACTTGCTCATCAAATGCTGCTCCACCTCGATACCGGCAGGCATCCCCCACCCGTTACGCTCAATCAGGCGGAACATATCCCGGAAACAGGCAACCACAAGGGCTTCGTCTTTATCACGGCCGTAAGCAAGCCCCACACGGCACTGGCTCACCATATCGTAGGCATAATAAGCATGTACGTATTCACCACCCTTCATGCGACGCGGAAGATCCACGTCATCCATCGTAATCTGGGACAAGGAGAACTCTCCACTGTGGCGGTGCATGTGTGGCATTTGCTCGTGGTAGAATTCCGACCACCCACGACGCTTTTTCTCTATGAGTACCTGGTTGGCCGGCTTGTTCAAGATGTTGCGAATGGTACTTTCGCTCAGTTCTTTCGGATCACCGTTCTTATCCGTAAAATCGTTATGGTTGAATATTTCCCCGGTTTCCAAATCCCATACCTCCAACTCACCACACACAAAGGAGATATACATCTCGTGTACGTCACTGCCATAAGGCTGGTTCGGCAGCACCGTGATGCTCAGCACGAGACGCTCGGTCTTGTAATCCACTTTCCTCGCGCACTGGTTACCGAACTTTCCACTGATAAGGCACTCATAACCGTACTGCTTGTACTCGTTCACCTTCTTTCGGAAACGCAAGGTACTCGCCGGCAGATCATGCCCGAACTCTTCGCGCAGCGTCTCAATGGTAGTAGCCATCATGCTCCAATCATACTTCTCTCCCATTAACTTTCGATAATCACGACTACGATTGTACAACTTGATACAAGTATTCAGTACTGAAGCATTTATCGCATACTTTCTGGCAAGCTCGTCAGAAGCCTTATCGCTGGACTGCCGGGCAGCCCAATCCATAAAGAAAGCGACGGCAGCCTGATCAAGCTCGTAATTCGATATTATCCAACCACGCAAAAGCACGGCATTGCCACCAGGATATTTCTCCTCGACTTTTTCTTTGTAAGAGGTAGGCAGACTATCAATAACAATCAAAGCTCCATTTCCTTTCGCTCCACCACCACGACGTGCTACCTTTATCCGGCCACTGGATGCCATATACTTGTAATTCGGAACAGTCATTATTCCGCCATCAACAAGTTCACGAAACGATATGCAAAGTTTGTTATCGAAAAATTCCATACTCACACCTCCTTATTTCAATGCGGCCGCAAAATTTTGGATGCTGTCTATATTGGAAAATGTCACATTATCATAATGTCTCACCTCTTCCCCTTTATAAGTCACCACACCCGTGCTGTCGTTTTTACTGATCTCTAACAATGCGCCGTTCGGAAAATATTGGCGTATCACGTTATCATGGTCGTGTAGTGTCTCCATAACCGGAGCCACCGCCATTACAATACCACCACGCTCACGGGCGGCCTTCTGGATCCTACGGATGGTATCCGTATCCTGTTCAAAACGCAGGGCTTTCCAAACCGTCACGCTGCTTACGTTGAAAGCCTTGGCCAAAAACTGGCGATCCTCACTTGTTACATGAATATACTTCTTCATATCTCACTTGATTTTAATATCCTAATTCGTTATATTTGTTGCGTTTAAAAAAAATAACCGACTTATGCCTCAAAATCCGACATCACTGCCTTTCTTGGTATCTTACGCTGATACTCTCTCATCAGCGAAGAGCAGACCTCTAATCCAAACAGCCCTGACAGCGATTGCATCTCTTCAAGAAATTGACTGCGTGTGTATCGACAACATAACGCTACCTGACGATATTGCAGAAGCCGGCGCTCGACTTGGAGCATACACGACAGCTGATCTTGTCTGGTTCCACTTCTCAAAGCATTCACTAATGACGCAAAAGGTGTTCGAGAAAGCCGTTCGCGGACTCTTTGCTCATAGTCAGTTGGGAAGCCCGGTATGGGTGTTTCTTCTGCCGGAGAAATACCGACATCTTTACCCTTCTCCGTGGAATTGATTGTTCTTTTCATAAGTCACTCATTTTAGTGTCTATATCTGAGGGAGTCCAGGGAATCGAACCCTGGCGCAAGAACCATACACTCCCGTGTGTCTTTCCACACCGCCACCCGTCTCTTGACGCCTTCCGGGTTGTCACGCTCGGTTTTCCGTTATCCTTCAACACTTTCACCTTTCTCTATAACTTCAAGAAGCATTATAAACTTCTCACGTACAGACTGCTTCATCTCCAGTTCTAATGTATGCGCCAGATTTGAAGCTGCACTGGTACTGTTCCTGCGAATGCTTCCGGAAAGAAGACTGTCAGTCAAACTGCTTATCTTGTTTTCTATAAACAACTTTGCTTCCTCATGACTGCCAACGGATAAAACCGTTTTCAAAGCGCGGTAACAAGCAAGCTCTCGTTGTGTTTTGTACATCTCTTCAGCATACCAGCAAAAGAAGTGTTCATAGTCCTCGTTCATCTCTTTGGTGTACTTGTCAGCTTGTTGTACCAAAGCGTCTATATGGTTCTTCACAAAACTGAATACAAAATCCCAGCAATCCATTTTCTTATTTTCCATAATCTCACTTATTTAAATTCGTTTATAATCGGTTTCAAACTCACGCCGTAGCAGCTCATCAAGCGCCGAATAAGATTCTTTACATAAAAATCAGGTGCGGAAAACACAATCCCGGTCTCTTCAGTGTATCTGAAACTGATACCGTCCATCATCAACACGTAAGCTACTTTGTGCTTCACGCTTTGTGTCTGCCATTCTTTGATTTCTTCGTTCATTTTCTTTAAGTGCTAAAATTCGTTATTCTCGACCCTTTTCTGTATCTTTGGCCGCTCGTTAATTTCTTAACTCGATGCAAATATAGTATGAGATTTTCATACTACAAAATATTTAAGCGTAATTTTTCATACCAAACTCATTTTATGGAGGAAAATATCAGATTCATTCAAATACTTGACGAATTAAAAGCTCAAGGGCAAATAACCGATTATGTACAAGCAGCAAGCATACTTGGCACAAATAAAGCTGGCATAAGCGACATAAAAAGTGGTCGGAAGAAATTATCAATAGAGCTACTCAGAAGTCTGAAATATTCATACCCTAATATTTCGATTGATTGGATCATCATGGGAACAGGGGATGCTTTCATAACAATGAAAGAGAAGCAGGAAACCACAGATGCACACTTATTCGTACAAACCATAACCCAACAAGCGGAAGAAATCGGCCGTCTCAAAGAACAAATTCGCCAAATGAATCTTGAAAAAGGGAAACCTGCATCGGATGCGTACACTTCTGGAGATGCAAATGTAGGGTAGAGCGCACTTTTACCATCCGGAGAACATGAAACGTTACCCTGAGGATACCCCCGATTATACCTTCAGACTCCCCTCTCTCGGTATTCCCCCTCCATCCACCCCATATAATCGCCTGAAAAGGACTGATAATCCGTTATATAATAATGTATGCTTTTTATAGGTGGTGGTTTTTAGGGTGGGTGTATCAAGGCATATTTTACACCTATCATTCAAAAAACCATATTTTACCATACTTCCAACTACCCCCTCTCAAAACCATGTTTACTAACCCCAGTTCTTATAAAAACTAACCCCACTTTCTAACCCCAGTACTATCCCCACCTCCAAAATTGCCACTCCAAGTGTCACACCAAATGTAGAAATCGCCATCTGAGAGCACAAAAAAAGGAGACCATAAGTCTCCCCCACAAGAATAACTGCTGAATGGTGATTTTCTTTCGTTCTAATGCCATTCTAATCTATTCACCTACTCTCCCCTCCTACTCCCTGAAATAAGCGTAGATTGCTTGATTATAGCCCTTTTAGTGCATACTGTACCATTACCGGACAGACCGGCATGTAACAAATAATTCTTGGTCGCACCCACCTGTTCCGCCGTCAAAACCGTATAAACAGCCGAAATACTACTAAAATACCAATCTCTTCGCTTTGTTCCGTCTATTCCGTGCGTCAAATGCACATGTACAACCTTTGCCATATCACTATATTTTATAGTACAAATATACTAAATAATTATTATATGGAATATTTTAGAAACATATAATCCAAAACAAGGCATAAAAAAAGCGGCCACAACCGCTATCTTCCTCTCCTGCTTACACACCATGTAAACTTCATGTAAGCCCATTTAAAGCAATCGCCAAACCGATGCAACCAAAACAGCCCTCCACGTAAACAGAAATTAAACCTGCGTAAACGTTTCGTTTTGCGGAAGTTCCTTCTATCCTTCCCCGTAACCTATTGTATTATAAAGCGATGTGTTGTTTTATTCAATATATCGTTTTATACGCTTCGTTCTGTGCCCCGTACACCGATGCGGAAGGTGCTCCCGTGGAGGAAAACTTCCGTTTTCACAATGTGGGGGACTTTTCTGTCAAGAAAATGACGGAGCAAAGTCATTTCCTGTCAGGACTGAATACGGAAAAGCAGTTCGCCGACAGGATGGAGAAGTCGTTGCGCTCCAACAAGGTGCTGCAACGGGTATTGGAGAATCCGGCGACACGCGAGGCATTCGTCAATTCGCTTTCTGCCATGCTGGACGATTTAAAGAAAAATGAGAAGTCTAACCCTGCAAATGAATGACAACAGCTATGAGTGAACAGAACACACACAGGGAGGCAGCCGTACAACAACAGCAGGCTGCGGCACAGTCCAGAAACCTGAACGCGGAGCTACAGGTCCTGGCTAAGTTTGGTGGTTTCAATGTCCTGGAGTCCTCTGTGGACGGCATACAGAACCTGAACCCGGAGCGCAAGGCGCGCCGTAACATTTTCCTTACAGACCCCGAACGGGCATCTGAACGCAAAGAACTGGAGAAACGGCTCGAAATGTGGGTGGACATGCTGCAAGGCAACAAGTCCATCAGCGAAATGATCGAACTGTGTCAGAAGAAATCGGCGGCCGTCTCCGACCTGCTTTCCCAGAACCAGCTGAAAGCGGTGGAAGAGGTGAAACAATTGGAGAAGTCATACCGTACGGTCATGCTTTTCTACAAGAATACGGATTCCGACAAGATTAAGAACATTTCCATTGTCAATGCTTCCATGGAGCAGCTCACCGACCTGGACAACTCTTTCTTCATCGACGCCATTGCGGACGAGCTGCGTGCCAACTACGACCGTCTGGACCTGCGTACCAACTATTCCTTGCTGGTCATCCCCGGCTACCTGGGTTCCAACAAGGTGATTGAGAAATGGGCGAAGATAGCGCATGACAACAAGGTGATGATTTATACCGACTTCGCCGACCTTGAAAAGCCGGACGATGTCATCGAAATGTTCTTCGACTCCAACCTGTCGGGAGGCGATGTGTACAAGTCCAACGTATGTATGGCCTGCAACTACCTGGTCGGACGTGGACGTTATGCCGAACTGGGCGAGACGGAGGACTTGCTGATTCCGCCTTCCGCGGCACTGGCGGGCAGCGTGTACAAGACGGTGATGGCACAGGTCACCGCCGGCAAGAAATACGGTTCCATGAGCGAGGTGGACGGAGTGGCTTTCAACCTGAAGAAGAGCGAGATCTCCGAACTGGAGAAGATTGGCCTGATTCCCATGGTGAAGGAATACGGCAAGGTGATGGCGTTCTCCGCCAAGACGTTATTCAACGGCGACAACCTGGGCTTGCAGACCTATTCGGTGGTACGTGTGTTCGACTGGGTGACCAAGGTATTGATGGACTTCCTCAACCGGCGCGCCTTCGAGAACTGGAACAGCAAGGCGGAGAGGGATTTGCGCGGACAAATCAGCAAGTTCCTGGACAGCATCCAGGGTCCCGGACGCCTGATTGAAAAATTCAAGATCCTCCGCTTCGAGCGTGACCCGAAGCAGAAAGACCGCATTTTCCTCGACATTCACCTGACTCCTTACTTCCCGGCAAAGAGTTTTGTCATCAAGCTGGAAGGTACCAAGGGGGATGACGAGAATGACTGGAACAGCGATTATGCACAGGATGCATAAGCAATCCCTTTTCTGAGACAGCCGGAGGACTCCGGTTAACCCCTCCGGCTGTTTCCTTTCTTTACTCTTCTAAACCGTTCTCACTATGTCAGATGTGTTGAAAAATATAGCTGATGCCGTTGACAACAACAGCACCAGACGGGGATTCTCCGACCTTTTCGCCGACTCAAAGGCTGCCCTGGACAAGCTCCAGGCAGGACTGGGCGGACTGCTCCCATCCATGCCGGGCATGCCCGTAGCCAAGTTCGGCGACCTTGCCATAGGGATAGATATGCACCCTACGGTCACACCGCCGTCACCCGTCATGCCCGTGCCGCATGTGGGGAAAGTATATGACCTCATGGCGGACATCATGGCAGGCATTGCCGCCGCCATGCCGCCCGTTACCGAAGGGGTGGCGGGAGTGGCGTGCAACATTCTCAAGGGGATGGCACCTACGGTGAAGGTGCATAACCAGTGGATTGCGCAGGCGGGCATAGGCATCGTGCACCTGCCTGCATTCGTCCTGCACCCGGCACCGCTGGTCAGCGGCATGTCCGAGTCGGAGATGTGGATGGGCAGCGCGACCGTGCTGGCGGACGGTGCCCCCTGCTCCACGCTGACACATCCGGCGCTCTCCTGCAACCTGGTCGGCATCCCGACCATTCCCCGCAAGGGGAAGCCCAAGAAGGTGAGCAAGGCGTTACTGGCACCCACTTCCATGCTCTCCACCATCACCTCCGTAGGCAAGCCGGTGCTCGTGGGCGGGCCGCCCACCATCGACATGTTCGCGCTGGCAATGAAGTTCGGGCTCAAGGGGCTGGGAAAAATGTGGAAGAAACTGGGCGACAAGTTCCAGGACCTGATTGACAGACTGAGAAAGAAAGGAAAGAACCGGCTGGCGGACATTCTCCAGCCCATCAAATGCAAGACATTCGGCGAGCCGGTCGATGCGGCAACAGGCAGGGTGTACCACACCAACGTGGATTTCGAGCTGCCCGGCCCCATCCCCATCGTTTGGGAACGCACCTATTACAGCGACGCTGCCGTGGACGGCCCGTTGGGCTACAACTGGCACCACAGTTACAACCTGGGCATCCGGCGGCTGGAAGAAGGGGCTTTCCTCTTCCGCCATGCCGACGGACGGGAGTCCTTCCTGCCCGTGCTGGAACCGGGAGACTCCTATTTTGACCGCAAGGAACAATTGCACTGGATGCTTGACGGGCAGGGTTATCTGCTGACCGACATCCGGGGACGGCAATACCGGTTCGACGGACCGGAGAACCGCTTCGGCTACCGTATGGTGTCGGACATATCCACCAAAGACGGGTTCCGCATCCGTTTCGAATACGCTTCGGCTGGAAAACTGGCGGGAATCGTATCTTCTCGGGGGGAACGCTTGAAGGTGGAAACCGACGAATTGGGACGGGTATGCTGTGTGTCCATGAGACAGGACGGTGAGGAGACCAGGCTTGTCCGCTATCGTTATGACGACCGGGGCGACATGGTGGAGACCACCGACGCGCTGGATGTCAGCAAGCATTTTGTCTATACCGACGGGCATCTGCTGGTACAGCTGACCAATCAGGGAGGCATGGCCTTCCATTGGGAATACGAAGGCAAAGGTGAGAACGCCCGTTGTGTGCATACATGGGGGGACGGCGGCGTCATGGAGTACTTCATCCGTTACGGCAAAGGCTGCACCCATATCCGTAACGGGGAAGGTGCCGAAACCGAATACCATTACGGGGAGGACAAGCTCATCTACAAGATAGTGGATGCCAATGGGGGAATCACGCGCCAGCAGTACAACGGATATCAGGAACTGGAGGTCACGGTCAACCCCGAAGGTTATACCCGCAAGACTTCCTACAACGAGTCCGGCCAACCTGTCCGGATAACGGACGAGAACGGTGAGGATACGTTCCTGAGCTACGATGGAAACCGTAACCTGGTCCTGCTCTGCACGCCGGGAGGGAAACAGCTCTCCTGGGATTACGACGGGATGGACCGTGTCGTCAGCCGCACCACGCTCAGCGGGGAGACTGTGAAATACACTTACGAGGGAGGCGTATTGCATACCATTACCGACGGACAGGGACGCGTCTATACCCTCACCTTCAACGACCGCTACGACCTCGAACTGCTGCGGTTCCCCAACGGCCTGTTCCGCAGGTGGGAATACGACGGCAAGGGCAGGCTCGTACTGGCGGTGGATGTCAAAGGCAATGCCACCCGATATGCCTATGACCGGGCGGACAACCTGATACGGCTGGAGGAACCGGACGGCAACGTGCACCGGTTCGAGTACGACGCCATGGGGAACATGGTACATGCTGCGGACAACATCCGCGAGGTGAAGTTCACCTATGGGGCATTGGGGGTATTGAAAAGCCGTGAGCAGGAGCGCCACCGGATTACATTCGGCTACAACAGCGAGTTGCAGCTCCGGCGCATCGGCAACGAGGCGGGCGACAACTATTTCTTCGAGCTGGACGGGCTGGGACAAGTCGTTACGGAAATCGGTTTCGACGGGCTGCGACGCAAGTATGAGCGCGACGGTGCCGGACGTGTCACACGGGTAAACCGTCCCGGGGATAAATGGACGGAATACCTGTATGACGGGCTGGACAACATCCTGAAGGAAGAACAATACGACGGTGAGGTATCCCTCTACACGTATGACAAGGACGGTATGCTTGTCAAGGCGGAAAACAGCGAGAACCTGCTGGAGTTTACCCGTGACAGGAAGACGGGGCAGATTATTGAGGAGAAACAGGGAGAATATACCGTCAACCGCACGTACGACAGCGAGGGTAACTGTACCCGCATCACCAGCAGCCTGGGAGCGGACATCCGTCATACGTACGACCGGGAAGGCAACTTGCAAACCATGCAGGCGGGCGAGAGCTGGCAGGCGTCATGGGTACGTGACAATACCGGGCTGGAGGTGCAGCGCACCTTTTCCGGCGGGGTGACTGTCAGGACGGAACGCGACTGCTTCGGCAGGGAGATACGCAAGTCGGTGTGGTCGGGCGGCATGGAGCGAGGTGCCTACCGCTACCAATGGGGCATCGCCAACCGCCTGCTCTCCAAGGAGAACGAGCTGACAGGTACTGTCACACGCTACGACTACGACCGTTTCGACTTCCTTATCCGGCAGGAGACTATGCAAGGTTCGGAAACGGATGTGATTTACCGTGTGCCGGACTTCGTGGGTAACCTCTTTGAGACACCGGACAAGAAAGACCGCAAATACGGTGCCGGGGGAAAACTATTGGAAGACCCGGATTGTTTCTATCATTACGATGACGAGGGGAACCTCATTTTCCGTGAGTTCAAGCAGTTGCAGGAAACGGGCGTAAGGTTCGACCGCAAGCGAATGGAGAAGGAACGGGGCATCCGTTGCCTGGCAACGGGGACGGGATGGCTGTACGAGTGGAGTTCCAACGGGATGTTGAAGAAAGTTATACGTCCGGACGGAAGACCGGTGGAATTCCGGTACGATGCGTTGGGACGACGCACGGCAAAGCAATACTTCGGAAAGGTTACACGCTGGGTATGGGACGGGAATGTGCCTATACATGAGTGGAGCTACAAAGTCACCGATATGCAATCGAATAAAGAGGAAAGCGCTTCACGCAAAGAACCGACAGAGGATATTACCACCTGGGTGTTTGAGGCAGGCACGTTTGTACCTACAGCGAAGATACAGGATAGTAAACAATACTCCATTGTGTCCGATTATATAGGTACACCCATTCAGATGTACGATGAATTGGGAAATAAAATTTGGGATTGTACGTTGGATGTTTATGGAAAAGCAACTACCTTCGAAGGAGGCTCTTTGAACGAATGTCCGTTCCGCTGGGCTGGTCAATATCTTGATCATGAGACAAACCTTTGCTATAACCGATTTCGCTATTACTCATCTGAAACAGGTAGTTACTTATCGCAAGATTCAATAAGGTTATCGGGAAATAACCCAACATTTTATGGGTATGTCAAGGATGTAAATTCGTGGATCGATATTTGGGGATTAAGTCCTCTGCTTGCTGATGCTCCAACCTATGCAGGAGTTTACCATATTGTAGGTACTAATGGAGAAAAATATGTTGGTTCATCTGTAAATATCGCAGAACGCTTAACAACTGAACATAAAAAAGCCGCTCAAATTATTAATTCTGGCAACTATACAATTACCTATTATCAGGTAGATTTAGGTACTGCTAGCAAACAAAAAGAAATAAATCACATATTACGAGCGCACGAGCAACAAATATTTGTGTCTGCGGGTTATACCCCTTTGAAAAATGGAGTACTTAATTCAAATAATCCTGCGGCTGCACATAAATTAAGTGGGTATCTAAGCGAAGCCAGAAAGCACGGTGCTGGTTTTATAGGAAACCCTAAGTCTAAAACAGAAATAAAAATAAAAGGATGTCATTAGATAAAAGAGTAGACGATTTTTTAATAGGAGAATTATATAAAAATGAAGATGTGTTTATAATTACTCCTAATCACGATTATTACAAATCGTTATTTCAAAAGAAACAAAATAAAGGGTTGATACAGAATTGGAATAGCACTGGTCTTATTCATAAAGAAATAAAAGCATTGCGAGTGGATGACTATATGAAGTTAGAAAAAAGACTTCCACTTGGTATTTATGATTTTCCTAATCTTGAATACTTAGAAATTCCTTCGCATATGGTAAAACAAATAGAATGGAAAAATTTTAAATCCTTAAAAGTGTTAATTTCTATTGGAGCAAATCTAATATTTAAAGAAGAGGATAAATTGCTAAATCTTATGCACATATATCTCAATTCTGGGACACTTAGATTTTTGCAGAAAAACCTACCTTCTCTCAAAAGTGTTGGTTGCAAATACACAAATACTGTGATGACAGAATTGTATAAATACAAAGTAATGGATAATGTAATGTATAGCAATGCAAACGAAAATATTTTTGAGAAACTATCTCAACTAGAAATGCTTAGGAAGTTGGATATTGTTAGAGGTAAAATAGATTCTATTGCAGGAATAGCCACAATTAAAGGTTTAGAATCATTACAATTGGCTTTACTCCCTAATCTGTATCAGTTAGAAGAACTTATAGAAATCCCTACACTTGAAAAACTATTTATTAATACTTGTAAAAATATAGCAAGTTGGGAATTCTTATTAGAATTAAAATCCTTAAAACAATTGGTACTATTTGCAAATGGCAACAACAACCCCAATAAAGAAATCACCGAAGCATTGAGGAAAAAAGGAATTACAGGTATTTATTAATACCCCGTTGAGAGTGTGTCAAAAGTAAAATAACCCGTCCCAACAAATTTATAATCAGTCGATTATAAGTATTAGGATTTGTAATCCTTAAACTTTTCTCTGAAAGTGTATGGAGATAAGCAAAGATGCTAATCTTTATAAATCTAGATTGTTTGTTGAATTAGTAAAAGAACTAAAATAGAAAAAGGTATTAATCAAGCTGCCCAAAGACTCTTATCTAAAACATTGCATAATGCACATAACAGGATATGAGTTTTTGGACAGCTTACTATATCTATAAAAATAATACCAAGACTATAAAAACATTATCC
>NZ_JBCNZM010000096.1:0-17819 GCF_040227615.1 Bacteroides sp. RTP31139st1_H2_RTP31139_211217
TTAATTAACTTTGCAAAACCTATCGGGTGGTACACGTTTCAAATGCTACCCGGGTCCCTTTTCAAGTGTTAGCTACAACTATGACATGGTTACCAAAATTTTATTGGCTTATACCCATATATTCTTAACCCAAACTCATACCACTATGTATAAATCTTGATTGGAATCAGTCATAAATAAACATAAACCCAACCTTGACCAATAGTAAAATTAAAATCAGAACTGGGATAGTCGTTGATATAATTTACAACTTCTTTATTTCAGCCCATGAGAGGGTGGTGGACAATCGATACCCCACATCTTATTTTGTCTGTTTCCCATTTTCAAGATCAATACACCTTCATTTATCAAATCCTCATGTGCAAACCAGGCATGATTCAATTCTTTGCCATTGAGAGTGGCCGACTGGATGTATTTATTTTCATCTGACACCCCCTCTGCTATAATTGTGAAAAACTTGTTGTTATGTAACTTGATACGGACCTCACTGAACATCGGACTGCCAATGGTATAAATAGGCAGTCCCGGAGTGACAGGATAAAAACCGAGAGAAGAAAAGACAACAAAGGCTGACATGCCCCCTCCATCTTCATCCCCAGGAATGCCCATCAAATCATTGCGAAACCACATCTTTAACAACTGGCGGATACGCTTCTGAGTTTTCCAAGGCTGACCAGCATAACAATAAAGATAAGGAATATGCAGAGACGGCTCATTCGCCATGGAGAATTGTCCCACATTGCCAGTATGATCGGGTAATTGAGAATAGAAATCAAATTTACTTTTTCCCAAAGACTCATTGAACATCTGATCCAAATTGGCAACAAACTGTTCCTTGCCATTCATCAGTTCAATAAGGTCGGCAATATTATGCGGCACATCCCAACGATACACCCAACCATTATTTTCTCCATAATACTCACGGGCACCCTGACCACCAGAAAAGCGGTAATCAAATGGGCTAATCCACTTGCCATTTTTATCCTTTGGATGGAAAAAGCACGTTTCCTTGTTGTAAATATGGCGATAATTAAACGAACGACAACGATAGTAGGCAGCTTCTTCATCCTTATTTAGCATTTCAGCGATGCGTGACAGACACCATTCGTCATACGCCGTTCCGAGTGTCACGGCTACAGATTGACGTTTTTCGAAGGAATGTACATTCGGATCAGTTTCCTTTTCATCAGGCTGCAAAGCAGGGATATACCCCTTTTCTTTATAAAACAGATCAATCCAGCCACAGGTTGCTGCTGACCAAGGAGCCAATGTCTTCTCTTCAATAGCACGTTTGCACACATTGTATGCTTTGGTTAAATCAAACTTGATTCCTTTGGCAGCCGCATCTGCAATCGTAGCCACTCCATGATTAGAATTCATTCGTCGAGAATCTCCTGTAATTTCCGGGAAAGTAGGCATCCACATCGTTCCCATCTGTTCTGCCATACGCAAATAGGACCGAATGATGTCCAACTCCGTATTTTGATCGATAAGTACACGTAATGGATGGGCTGCACGATATGTGTCCCATATCCAATCATCTGTATAGAAAGGCAAACCATAATCATTATGTACCCGATGATCGAACGCGCTGAAATAGCGCCCGTCTTCGCTGATACAGACTGGGCGTTCAAATACCCTGTACAAAGAAGTATAAAATACCCGCTTACTGTCAGTATCTCCTCCCTTAACGTCTATCTTGCCCAAGGAAGCATTCCAGATATTCCGCCCTTTATCAGCCAGTGCCACCACATCATAACCGGACAATTCACGTTCCATGTTTTTGCGAGCTTGTTCTTCACTGATAAATGAAATACCGTATCTTACACGCACATACTCAGTTTGTTTTGCAAAGGCCAACACCGCACACGCATTGTGACCTTCTGCAGTCGTCGTACGGCTCAATTTCCCATCCACCAGCATGTCTGATTGTACTGGCATCTGCTCAGTTTCCAAATACAGATAGACTCGAGTGTTGTTATCCAAATGCTGGTAACCACTGATATGGTTTTCCGCTACCTGAACTTTTCCGTGCCGGGAATTCACAATGAGATAAGCCGGTTTGTCCGTTTGGGTAAAGCGGAGTTGGTATAAAGCCGATTGACGTGAAGGCGCATACTTGACCTCAATTTGTTCTTCATCCAAAAACACTTCGTAATAGTAGGGCTTGACGTTCTCATGGTCATAGCTATAGTTTACGACCGGCTGTAACGGCTCTCCTTGGCAAGGACTAAGGTTAAAGGCCGAAGTGCCCCGATGGCTGGTAATGATGAGCGGCAATCCATGTAATTGACTACCTGTATAATCACTCCGTTCGGGATATACACGCAACATGCTGTTGGGCAAATGAATCGTAGGATAAGTGGGTACTAGTAAATGGCTGATGTTGCCCATATAAGGGTTGACATAGTCAACGGGAGTCAAGTTATGTTCTTTATTCGATCCCTGAGAGAGGGCGTACCCTGCGAATAAAAAAACAAACACAACACACAAAAAGTATAAATGTTTCATTTTCTTACAGAACTAAGGATTGTATTTGGGCTACAAAAACAGCAGCCATACGGTTTTGAATATAACAGTCTTTACCCCGGTTGGGATGCCATCCATACTCAACCCCATCAATACACTCTGTGTCATCGGCAAAGAGAGTGCTCGTTTGTCGGTGTGTTTCTGGATGCTCAACGGTCTTTGAAAAGCCAATCTGTTCATCAAATTTTACCAGTGGAAAGCCCCATTTGTCGGAGAGTTTCCTGATAGATTCATTATACACCACGCGTGCATCGTGCCAATGGGTACAAAGCAGAATCACAGCCGGCTTCCCCCCTTTCACACCGTAATACTTCGAACCTTTGTCAAATTGAAGTTGATAACAATCGGATATGTATTTCTTGATTACATAATCAAAAGCGGCCGCATAGTTGCCACGGGTAAAAGGCAAGGCATATTCGTGATAGTCCTTTTTCAGCTCATTCGGGGCATACACATCCCGGTTGTGTACCTGCATAATCACGAAGACATCCACCTCGTCCAATTCCTCACGGGAATACAAATCGCCACGTGACATTCGGTTCGCCACATCCGCAATGGCTTCTCCTCCGATGGCCCGGTTGATTCCCTTCGCACGCAACGCCTCACACCCCAACTCAAACCAACCGTTATCCACGGATGCAAAAGAAGCGCCTGACAAGAGAACGGTCAGCTTCTTCTTCTCATCAGACATTGATAAATAACCTTCTCGTACCGGAGAACATATATCCTGTGCCGGTAAAAACGAGACCCAGCAGTATAGGAGTAGTATTATAATATAAATCCTTTTCATCATAATTCATTTAAAAGATGTAACTTTCCGTCTCTAATAATCTTAAGAACCAATTCACCAAACAAGGAATTTTGCCAGGCAAACCACGAACGTGTGAACTTTTCAGGCTGATCTTTGTGAAAAGACTCATGCATAAAGCCTGTATTAGCATCCGTAGCCAACAGCATGGCAACGCACAATTTGATTTCCTCATCGTTCTCCGACGTCATGGCACGTATGATTATGCTCATGGGCCACACCATGTCCATTCCTATGTGAGGGCCACCGATGCCTTCGGCATATTTGCCCTTGAAAAAATACGGATTGTCCAGACTCAACAGATATTTTCGCGTATTCTGATAAATCCTATCCGAGGGCTTCACATCGCAGATGTAGGGCAAAGCCAGCAGACTGGGAATATTAGCATCATCCATGCAGAGCTGATTGCCGTATCCGTCCACTTCAAAAGCATAAATCTTTCCATAGGTAGGATGCTTGTGTATGGCATGTTTTTTCAACGCTTCGCCCACTTCCATATACAACACATTGCACGCACGAGCCATTGCTTTGTTTTTGTTCACCTTCAATAGGATCTCCTCCATCTGACGCAAGCTGGTCACAGCAAAAAAGTTGGAAGGAATCAGGAACGGATAAACAGTCGCGTCATCCGAAGGGCGAAAAGAAGAGGCAATCAGTCCGTTGGCACGGACCGGATTTCCATATCCATCGTTGGATAACGTGTCATACTGCCGGTCCGTCACACGTAAAAACGAATAATTACCCCGATTCTCCTTCCGTTGCTGGTCTTTGAAAACTGTCAGGATAGATTCAACCACCTGCATCCATTCCGCTGTAAAAACGCTGTCATCACCGGTTACTTTCCAATAATGATAAGCCAGACGAACAACATAACACAGCGAGTCGATTTCCCACTTTCTTTCGTGAATTCCCCCTCTCATTGGTGTCCTGTCATTTTGCCACTCCCCTTTTCCAGAGAGATCACGGTAGAACGCATTCGCATACGGATCCAGCAGAACTAATCTGAACTGTCGTAGAATCACCCCCCGAATCATTTTCCTCAACCGCTCGTCCTCATTGGCGTACATCAGATAAGGCCACACCTGGGCGGAAGAATCCCTAAGCCACATTGCCGGAATATCCCCCGTTACCACAAAAGTGTCGTCCTCCGGTTCCGATTCATAAAACACCGTCGTGTCCAATGTGTTGGGAAAACAGTTGGCAAACATCCATTTGAGCTTCTCATTTTTCAGTAGAGTGACCGTCTCCTCAATAACCCGTTCGACGACTTCTGACCGGAAAAGTCTTTTTTCCACCGGTGGACGTTTAGACGTATACATTTCAACATGATCGATCCATTGCATTTCTTGTCCCGAAGAACAAGGATGTGCAAAAAGTAGAGAACAGACCCATAAAGAGCCTATAGTGAGTAATTGTCTCTTCATCTTACAAAGCTAGTCTTACTGCAGGAACGTAATTGAATTTCGCACCGCCAATGTTAATTCTTGCGCCAATTCTAAAGTAATATTGCGTGCCGGATTTTATATTTTCATGTTTTAAGTCCAATTCCAATGTAAACTCATTGCCAAGGTACGAGTTATCCACACCTTGCTTTACCACAAACTCCTTGAGTGGTTCGCCAACATTCGGTTCACGGTGACCGTAAAGAGCCACTTCCGCCACCTCTTGGTCAACCGTCTTTTCTAGACGGAACTTAGCCACAACCTTGCTACCATTTTTTTGAATGGAAGCATTTTTAATACGGATGTAAGGCTGCACTCTGAAGTCATATACCGTATTACCTTTCACCACAACTTCTTGATCTTTGACAGACACAAAGTTACCACGCATCAGACTCATCGTATACGAACCTGCAAACATCACGTTGTTTCGATACGTACCATTGTTCTTAATTACCATGTATTGCGTTTCAGGATTCTCAAACCCATGTTCGATAAATTCGATTTGTGCCCCGTCAATAATATCCTGTTCAACCAGTTCGCCAGTTTCAATGTCTAAGATTTTGCCTTCAATGGTAGCATTCGGACCATCATAGTTGTCTATTTCCAACAAGTCGCAGGAAGTGACTGCAAACAATGTCAGCAAAGCGAAAGCCATATTTTTAATGTTACGTTTCATAGTTGCTATTGTTAAATTAGTGTTTTGGATTCTGAGTTAAACCATTGGTAGAAGTTCCAGGAATATGTCTGTAATAATGATGCGTTTGGAAAGTACAAGAGTTTGCACCCGGTACAAACTTACGCACAAAAATATACTGAGGCTTTTCCCCTCGTAAATCAATCATAGGCACCAACGCCATTTTACGGCGGTTATCGAATTCCGAATGGAAATCCCTGCGTCTAATCAAATCCCAGTAACCCTTATTTTCAAAAGCCAACTCAATTCTCCTTTCGCGCAACACATTATCAAGAGTCAAGTCAACCTCTGTAGTATGAGCTGCTCTCTTACGCAAGTCATTCAGTCCCTTCTTGGCCATATCCAGCAAATTACCATCCGTTTCACCCTTTTCAACAACCGCTTCCGCAAAGTTCAGCAAGATTTCGGCGTATCTGAAATCCATAAAGTCGGTAGTCGACTGCAACTCCTTGGTCACGGTCAGGTTCTCATTTAAGAATTTGCGCATCAAGAACCCCGTACGCGTACAGTTCGGTGTACCGTCAAAACCCGAATAATCCTTCGAGAATTGAGCACCGAATGTATAATACGTCTTACCATTATGTTCACAAGCACCCGGTGAACTCATCAAGTCACCATTCGGTTTAATCACCCCCCCCTGGATTACAATCTTCTTCCCTTTCCACACACTGTTCGGATACGTGATGCAAGCAAAAAAGCGGGCATCCTTATGCTTGAAGATTTCCTCCGGCGAATCAAAATGGCGATAAGCAACATACGGACGATAGCCTTCATTATCGCTCACCTTTCCATCTTCCGTAGTGATGATCGGAGCAGCATGCCCCGGATTGGTATAATCCTCATACAAGTCAATCAACTCAAGAATTGGATTGGTTCTACCTCTGTGAGGGAATCCTTCCGCATTCTGATTCGGATTGTTCCAGGCATCATAATCATGTGCAATCCGAGTACCCGGAGCTCCATAGCCTTTGATAAAAATAGCCTCTTCACCAGCCACATTCGGATCTGTGAAAAGCGCTCTGTAGTTAGCAATCGCTTCTTGCACACTACCTGGATGCGCCTTATACAACCCAAACCTATTGGAAGCGATGATAGCTTTAGAAGCATCTATGCAAGCCTGATAATAACGGCTGGCATCTGACTTGTCCAAACCAACAAAATTCTTATCCACCGCTTCCCCTTCCAACGGAGCCTTGTCCCAATATTTAGCTACAGAAGCTGCATGTAATGCTGCCCTTGACTTCAGAGCATACGCCGTCCACTTCGTCGCCCTGCGCTTCTCTTCACTCGGATTGTTTCTGGTTTCCGGCAACAGACGAATCGCCCTGTCACATTCCTCCATCACAAAATCCCACGTTTCTTTTTCTGTGCTACGAGGTACCTTCAAGTTATCCGTATTCGGCTCAAACTCCTGATACTTCGTAATGATGGATACCCCCCCATAACGCTTCGCCAAACCAAAATAAGTATACGCCCTTAAGAAATGGGCTTCCCCCATCAACGCATCCTTTTCCTCTACCGAAATATCCAAATTGGGAATATACGTCATCAGCAGATTGATATTTCTGTTCAAAAAATACCCCTTATTCCACCAGTCATTGGCAAATTGGTTCCAGTTGGGCCATTCCGAATGGATGGCTTCCAGCGCATATTGCGCCAACGTCAAAGAACCAGTATTCCCTCTGGCGTTAAATCCGGCAGCAGGCATATATACAAAATCTTCAATCGGTGAACCATAATAGAGATCAGCTAGAAACGACTTGATACCATTGGGATCCGACAAGACACTTTCACCCGGTATTTTATTTTTTGGTTCTAAATCCAGAAAATCAGAACAAGCTCCACATAACACGAGCAAGAACCCCACAATTACATATTTAAAATTTAACATCTTTTTCATACGTATAATATTTAGAATGAAACACTTAAGCCTACATTAAAACTCTTTGTCAAAGGATAGTTGTATCCGGCACCATAGTCACCCTCCGTCTTTTCAGGGTCAAACTGTTTCAAGAACGAGTCGGTGAATGTAAAGAGATTGTATGCATTGAAATAGAGTCTCAAATTTTCAACACCATATTTTTTAGTAAATGTTCTAGGCAATATATAACCCACTTCAAAGCTCTTCAGGCGTAAATAAGACGCTTTCATGTTCCATGCCTGACTATCGCGGTAAGAAGAACCCATTTCCTGAGAGAAACGATTAGCAGGCCATTTACCAGGCACCCAATTGGTGTTGTCAGGATCATAGGAATCCTCCAAATGCCATCTGTCAAAGAAATAAGCAGGTAAATTACCATTGTTGAAGAACATTTGGCTGAATACCTCATTGAAACGGATGTTGTACATACCAGCACCTTGGAACACCATTGTCAAATCCATATTTTTCCATTGTGCATTCAACGTAAAACCATAAAAGAGTTTCGGTGTCTTGTTTCTGAATATCGGTTTGGTATCATAACCATTGATCACACCATCACCGTTATAATCATCATAGATATAATCACCCGGCAACAACTGCGTATTTCCTCTATTGTCGCAATGAATAGCCCCATGTAAAATCTCTTCATAATTTTGGAACTGTCCGACTTTGTCGAATCCCCAAACCAAGTCATTCCAACGGTTTGTATATCCATTCTTCCAACGGTCGTAACTGCTTCGTGCAGCCGGTTTATCCACTGTGCGATGCATGGTTCTGGCAATATTCATGTTGAAAGAAGCGCTGTAAGAGAAATCATTGATGCGATTTTTGTGAGAAATGGTCAAGTCAAAACCCTGTGTACGTTCACTTTCCACATTCTCCACCGGCATTGATCCACCAAACGTATTCGGCAAGTTGCCTTCTCTGATTTTCAACTTTCCGCTCTTGTGTTTCTTATAGAAGTCAAGTTCAAAATTCAGTTTGTTTCTTAGCACAGAAAACTCGACCCCCACATTATACATCTCCGAACGCACCCACGTAAAGTCCCGATTGATCACACCCGGAGCTGCCATCGTACCCAGGAACTTGCCATCTTCAAACTCATAACCAATATTCACATTAGGTGTGAAACCCATCACGTGTTGGAATGGCTCTCCTACATTTTCACCAATGACGCCATAAGAACCACGGATTTTCAAATTATCAATAAACGAAAAATTATCTTTGATAAAGCTTTCTTCAGAGATTCTCCAGCCGGCTGATAAAGAAGGAGAGAACGCCCATCTTTTGCCGGGTGCATAACGGTAAGAGCCGTCATAACGGCAAGCATATTCAAATAAATACTTACCCATGTAGTCATAGTTAAATTTACCGATGTATGCCATAGTTGTCTCTTCATGTTCCGTACCGCTATTCGTCTGTACCCCCGATGCATAATCCATCACATCTGTCGTGTAAAAATCATATTCACGTTTCAAGTAAGAGTGTTTCTTCTCATATTTCTTCTGTTCGTAAGCAACTAATGCCGAAACATGATGTTTGTCCAGGAAGGTTCTGTCGAATGTCACCTGCGCCTGCAACACAATGCGGTCTGCATCTTCCACATTATTGGCAATACGCGGCTTGTTTTTCAACTGATAATTCAAATCGGACGAATAAATGCGATAACTCTTCCATAAATTTTTATTGAATACACTATAGCTGTCATAGGCAATGGTGCCTTTCGCCTGCAGTCCCTTCAAGAAAGGCGCATCATAAGTCAGCGAAACAGCCGACTGAAGCGATTTGTTCTTGTCCACCGTATACCCTGCATGCTTTTTCTGTGACATCACCACCGGATTTTCCTGATTGTAGATATTCGCCGGATAAGCCGGGTCATCGTTAATATACGGACGTTCGTTCGGATGACTGATGATGGTACCTTTGTACATCCATATAAAGCCATCACCACCCGGGAAATCCCTCATGCCATAACGGCCCGAAACCATCACATCCGTTGTCAGATAACGGTTCAATTTGGCAGAAACATTGCTTCTGAACGTATAGCGGTCATAACCCATATCCCCACTCTTGAAAATACCGTCTTCATCATAGTAGCTGAAACTGAGGAAGTATTTCATAATCTTATTGCCACCCTCAATAGACAAGTTATGATTATGTCTCAAACTGGCTTTTTTCATGGTTTCATTGTACCAGTCCGTACTTTCATAACCCGGTCCGCCAGCTCTCCACTTATTTAGTTCTTCATTGGTAATACTATGCACCCCGTCTCTATAAAAAATCGCATCATCGTACATTTCCAGATATTGGGCCGCATTGGCCATGAGGGGACGGTCAGTAACCTTCTGCCAGCCCACATTACCCGAATACGTAAACTGAGGACGGTGGGATTCCCCTCTCTTCGTAGTCACCACAATCACACCATTACTGGCATTCATGCCATATACTGCAGCGGAAGCGTCCTTCAACACCGAAACACTTTCGATGTCACTAGGATTCAATTGTTGGAATTCAACGCTACCATCGCGTACAATACCATCGATGACATACAAAGGTTCTCCATAGCCGCGGATGTTAATCATAGAATTAAAAGTACCCGGCTCACCATTCTGCTGTCTTATCTGCAATCCCGGCATCTTACCCTGTAAAGATTGCGCCAGGCTGGAGCTCACAGTCGTATTGATCTCCTTGGTCTTTAACGAAGCAATACTTCCCGTCAAGTTACCTCTCTTCTGCGTACCATACCCCACAACTACCACTTCATCAACTAGATTGGCATCCTCTTCCAGCGTAATTTCGTAATAATCCTTCTTCACTCTCAGTTCCTTCTTGCCGAAACCGATGTACGAAATCGTCAGCAAGTCGTTTTCGTGCGCATTCAAAGAGAATTTACCATTCAAATCAGAAATGGTACCACCGGCACCGTTTTCCACAGCAATGGAAGCGCCGATGATAGGAACACCAGAGAGGTCTCGGATAATCCCCGAAATCCTTTTGGCACTCCTCTGCTGTCCTTTCGACACTTTGGAATCAATTTTATACAACACCACATTCTTTCCCTTAATTTTATAGCCGATATTTTCCCCTTTGAAAACCACCTTCAAGATTTCCTCAATCTTTTTATTTTTTAAAGACACCGAAATCTTTCGCTTGGGATTGAACAGATTGTAATCATAAGTAAAAAACAGATTGTTCTTTTTTTCAATGATTGATAGCACCTCCGTGATGCTTTTGTTTTTCACATCCAGTGAAATGGTAACATTTTGAGCATGCAATGCAAGTACTCCGTTAAATAGGAATAAAAATGTTAACAAAAGCACAAAACTGCAAGAGTTCCTATTCCATCTACTAAAAAAAGTTACGCATTCTTTTAGATAGAAATAACTGGTTGGATTTTTCATAAATTTGTAACTGAGTAATTGATTTAATCTTTAATTAATTTATTCGACGACAAGGATTGTGAATTGCTGCAACAATTTGCAATCCTTTTTCTTTTTCTTCTTTTTCTGTTAATTGTCCTCCTTTCTTATTATAAATATATGTTCTTTTTCCAGATACGTCAATTGCCCACTTTCCTGCAACAGGTCCAAGACCTCCGTCAAGGTCGATTCCCTATGCACGTGGCAGAAGAACCGTTTTTTTTCAAGCGAAGGATCTTCAATGACAATTTCCCTGTCGAATTTCCGTTTCAATTCCAACACAATGGTCTTCAGTGTTTCCCCGGGGAACATCAGTTCCCCCGTCCGCCACGTACCAGCCGTAGAAGCATCCATTTCACGAATCGAACTCAGACCCGTTTCGAGAGAGACTGTCAGCATTTGATTGGGCTTTATCCGTATATTTTTATTCTTATCAGTATACACTTCCACCTGCCCTTCTTTTAAGAGAACTGTTGGATCCTCACCGGAATACGATTTCACATTAAATGTAGTACCCAGTACACGTACTTTCAACCTCTCCGTTTCCACCAAAAACGGCTTGTGTTCATCACGGTTCACTTGAAACAAAGCCTCACCTGCCAGTTTGACCGTACGGTAACCCCTAGCAAATTTGGTGGGATAAGTAAACCGGCTACCTGAGTTCAACCAGATATGTGTACCATCCTCCAATACCAAATTGGCTGTCTGCGAGTTGGGGACAATTACCGTATTAAATCCAACCGGTCGTGTAACCTCCATGTAATATAACGTTCCCAACCCTACTGACAATACAATTGCTATTGATGCAGTTATTTTTAGGAAGAGTGATGATTTAGGTTTATGGATATCGTTTTTTTGTGTTGTATTGTATGTCTCCTGTTCCTTAATTTTGGATTCAGATCTACTCATCATCTTCTCTATCATCTTTTGGTAAGATGCATTCAGATGTATCTTTGTTGCATAGTTGGCTTCTTCTTTTTTCGACCAGATTTCCTCCAACGAGAACAAAAAAGTCGAGTTAGCAGGTTCTTCCCTTCTCCATTTGTTGATCTTTTTGTAATCCTCCTCCGAAGCGGAATGATTTAAAAAACGCTTTAATACATTTAAATCCATATTACAGTAATATATAATTCAACATTAGAGCAATCCAAATTCCGACATGCCTCAAGGACTTGCGCAATTCCGCGATGGCTTGGGCAAGGTGTGTCTGTACCGTACGTAAGGACACATGCATCTGATTGGCTATGTCCTTTTGTGACTTCCCTTCGAAGTAGAATAAGTTTAAAGCTTCCGCACGTCTGGGAGGCAATTGCCTGATTGCATTTTCCAGCAACTTATAGTTCAACTCCTCATTCGTTTCAGACATCGAAACAGTCGATTCAATTTTCTGGTTGTAATATTCACAACGATCAATGGCCAGTTGCCACTGTTCCCGGTAGTTCTCCACTACCTTTTGGTGCTTCAGATAGTTTAGACAACTGTTTTGCGTGGCTTTGAATAGAAAGGCGGCCAGCCTACTGGAAACAATCATATGATGTTGTTCCCAGTAAGCGACAAATACATCATGTACTATATCTTCAGCAACCTCTTCATCAACAAATTTACATGCATGAACCATCAATTTAGGATACAGTTCATCATAAACTTGTCTAAAATGACTGATAGAATCCCCCCCCTTTTCTTGCATTCCATTTGAATATTGAGAGTCCATAATAACGGTTTGTATCTGTGGCTATTTGATGGCAGACAATACGATTTTTTCCATAACCTCATATCCTTTATCTGTAGGGTGGACACCATCATACGTATATTCATCAATCATGCCTCCGTTCTCTTTGCTCATTTCACTGAAGTAATCAATGTAGTGTACATGTTTTGCTTTGGCAAGTTGCCGGATCCGCACATTCAGCTCATAAATCTGTTTCACTGCATCCGTAATGTCTTTTCTCCAAGGATACACATCAACCGGAAGAACCGAAGAAAGATACACTTTGATTTTATGTGATTTGGCTAACTCTACCATTGATTTGATGTTACTCACCGTATATTCGATGCTGTACTTACCAGTATTTTCGGCTATGTCGTTCGTACCGATGTTGATGACAACAGCTTTTGGTTTAAGGTCAATCACATCTTTTTGGAAGCGGAGCAGGAGTTGCGGACTGGTTTGACCGCTGATGCCACGACCTAAAAATTGATGACCTGTAAAAAAAACGGGGCGTTTGCTAGCCCATCCGTCGGTAATGGAATTTCCGATAAAAATCACTTTCGGATAAGTTTTGTTTTGAATGATGCGTTCATTATCCTTTTGATATCTTTCAAAATCAGGATACTCGCTCAGTGTTTGGGCCGTTGCCACTGTTGCGAAAAAGTACAGAAGAGCAAAGAATAAGTGTTTCATATTTAGTATTATTTAGTAATGATTGTTAGCAATATCTTATATTAAGACAACTACACTATCAAAAGTACGTATTCTAATAGTTAAAAGAAAAAGATTTTTATCTACTATGATATTACGTTTTATGCCTTTTGCTTTTTATTCCCGTCAACACCGTTCAAGGAAGCATTGTTCCCCTTTGACATTTTGATTGTCCACGATACTATTTACAATTGGTCCCATGCTATGTTTCACACGTATATCTTCACGTAATTTCTCTAACAATAAGCCCAACTCCGACAAAGAACCTCATTTACGATAGTGGTGATAAAACAACTGTCACTTTGGGAATTCGAAAAGAGGCATATGCCATTGACAACTAGTCTTAACTAAAAAATACAGCATTACAAATCATATTTTACTCTTCCTGCAAATTTAACACTTTTGTTATATACGCCATTCGGTCTCCGTTAGATCAGCCTGGTACATTTTTCGTTTGGCACCGCAAAGAAACTATTCGGCCGCGGAAACGTCAGTAAAAAAAATCAGCTGTTTTTAAAACATATATAGTCCTCATCATTATTTCTACAGCCCGAACATCTTTTTCAATCTCTAGACCGTACTAACACTCACTCCCTCGGTTCTGGCTATCATCTTCATCTGATAACTTTACCGGAAAGTCTTGACATACCGAAACGATTGCCGGACAAATCCATCGGACCATCATCCGCATATTCTCCCACTTCAACTTACACACATAAAAAACTGCCGTCTGACAAAACCCCGAAATCCTTACATGTGTGATTTTAAAAAATGTTCAATTTCAAAAATGAAAGAAACATGAAAACAGAAACAAAAAGAATTTTGGAAAAGGCCCAGGCAGGTGATGCAGAGGCTCAGTATCTAACCGGTCTGTATTATGAGGATAAGGGAAATGCCGACGAGGCTTTCCTATGGTATGACCGTTCGGCTACACAGGGATTCGTATATGGAATCAACGCCGTTGCCATATATTACCTGAAAGGGATGGCTGTAAAGCATGATACCGGCAAGGCAATCGCTCTTCTAGAGAGTATTGCAGATAAATTCCCCACAGCCAAAGCCAATCTGGGCCATATATACCTGGAAGGGCAGGGATGTCCGCAGGATATAGGGAAAGGTATCGGGTTACTCGGACAGGCTGCGGATTCAGGTGACGGACTGTCGGCTTTCACAATGGGGCATATACGCCTCAAAGGGCTGTTTGGGACTCCCGTAATGTACAAGGAAGCGACAGGATGGTTCGAGAAGGCCTATGAACTGGGGATATATGACAGTGTGGACTTCCTCTGTGACCTGTATGAAGGTCTGTATTCACGGGGCATGAGGGACATCAGGAAATACAGGTTATGGTCGGATGTCAGAAAAAGCCTTGAAAAAGGAGGTTCCCGTACCGGTCTGGCAATGCCATCATCCGCAAATGGAGGCAATGTACCGGTATTCGGGGAGGCAAACGGCAGACAGTACATCATCATCGGCGGGGAGAAGGCTTATGTCGATCTCCTCGTTGCTGAGACATTCCTGGTCAATCCTGATCCGAAGGCCTATACGGAAGTGGAGCATATTGACGGCGACATGTCCAACAATGCGGCTGATAATCTCAGATGGATAAAAAAGCAATAAAGTCTATGGTAAAGAATATGAAAACGACATTGACAGAAAAGATTAATTGGACAAAGTACAACCTGGCTTATCCTGAGTTAGGAGATGTTATACAGATGATTCGCACGGGAGACATGCAATTGCATGACAATGAGTTTGGAGACTATACATTGAAGCAGGCAATAGAGCATATCAGAAGTGTAGCTCCAGGTGACATGCGGAAATGGAAAGCCAGACTCCTGCCCGCTGTTGCCTATAACGGTACATTCAGGGAACTTAACGGTGCGGGGCTGATTGAATACTCGCGTGTGACGGCATTGGATTTTGACCATATAGCAACACCGGATGAAATGATCCGGTTACGGAACAAGCTGATGATAACCGAATGTGTCCTGAGTGTTTTTGTTACACCCAGTGGAAATGGACTGAAGGCTCTGGTTTTGCATGACAATACAGATCCGGCCAGACATGAAGATTTGTATGGACAGCTACTGGATAAATTCTATGTGGCAAACAGAAATGATGCAAGCTGTAAAGACCTGGCACGCAGAAATTATCTGAGTTACGATCCTGACATCTGGACCAATCCAAATCCTGAACCGTACCCTTATGTCCCCACCATAAAGCCACAGGTACAGATGCCACAATCATCCGGGACAAGAACAGTGTCGGACAAAAGCATCATCAGCATCATGAACTCCCACTGGAAAAGGAACAATCCTGAATATTGGAAAAAAGGCAACAGGGGAAACTGCATCTTCAGGTTAGCCTGCTGGATGTGCAAATGGGGTGTTGACGAGGAATTGGCTACTGAGTATTTCATTGATGGCTGGGAAGATGACACAATGGATGAAAAGGAAATCAGAAGCCATGTGGGCAACGCCTATAAGACCGAAGAGAAGAACTTCGGAACATTGATATTTACAATACACTGATTTAATCACCCCTTTAAAAAAACAATTATGGCACTGACAAAAAGCCGGGGTAACATGTATCCTTTTGTTACCCACACGTGGAATGCAATAAAAGGAATATGTTTTCATGACTGCCCCTATTGTTACATGAAAAAATTCGATGGTCTGCTTCCTATACGGTTTGACCCCAAGGAACTGGAAGTAAACCTGGGTAACGGCAATTTTATTTTCGTTGGTAGCGGAACGGACGCATGGGCTTTCGACGTACCTTCGGACTGGATTGCCCGGGGTCTGGATTATTGTGACAAGTTTGATCATAACTATCTTTTCCAATCCAAGGACCCCATACGTTTCTTGGAGTTCATAGGGCATCCGGTAATGAAGAAATCGGTTTTGTGCACGACCATTGAAACCAATGTCTTTTATCCGGACATCGTAAGGAATGCTCCAGGTACCCGGAAACGTGCCAAAGCCATGCAAAAACTGGCGAGCCTTGGAATGAGAACCTATGTGACCTGTGAACCTCTGATAAAATTCGACTTGCCCGAAATGGTTGAACTTGTCAGCATGTGTTCTCCTGTACAAGTCAATATCGGCAGGAACTCACGACAGGACATTACCCTTCCCGAACCGACAAGGAATGAAGTGCAGGCATTGATAACCGAACTTCAGAAATTTACCAAAGTGGTAGTCAAATCCAATGCCAAGTGCTGGACTTGAGAATGTACTGACTGATTGGAAAGATAAAGGAGATGCTGCATAAGCTCTCCTTTAAAATTTCGTCAAAGCCAATAAAGAATCCATATGTCAAGGATACAGGTGAAAAATATTGCAAAATAACACCTTGTGAGTTAACCGGAGGCAAGTTTATTATACATATACTGCATATTTTATTATAATACCCACTCAGGCGGCGTGAGCCTACAACAAACGAAAGAAGAAAGATATACAATAGTTTCATGCAACTTTTTTTGTCAAAATGAGAGATTTTACTTAAAAGAAATAGATTGCATAAGGAAAAATATTGATGCGTTCCGTTTACTCATCGAAGTGTAAAAAGGGTATATAAAAACATTGCAAACCTTTATATATGAAATGAGTATAAACAAAAATAAAACAATTATGGATAATAATATAAATAATATGATATCAATTAGTATGCCGAAAGGTTGCAGGTATATGAGTGATTATGAAAATCTCTTGAATGGGGAATTGCCATTGGATGGTAAGTTTATCCTGAACAAGACTGTAACCGGTTGTGGTGGTACATCCCTGTTTCTCGATTCGAACTTTCCTGTGGTAATAATTTCGCCACGACTTCAGGTGTTGAAAGAGAAGCACAGACAATATCCCGACAGTTTTCACTTCCATGTCCCATTCAGTGGTAATAGAGGACAAGCAATAATCCAAATGATGCGTGATCTTGATTCGTACCTGGACTGTCATCATGGAAGCACACCATTTACCCCCTTGCCAATGAGACCTGCCAAGATACTGGTTACACTGGATTCATCGGACAAGGTTCTTGGTGTCCTTAGAGGAAATAATATGCTGGATTCATGCCTCTTTGTGGTCGATGAGTTCCAATGTCTTATGGGCGATGCGACGTTCAAGGGCAGTACGGACATGAATTTTCTCATCCGGCTTGACAGTGAAGTGAAACGTATCTGTTACTTGTCCGCTACACCTGTCCCTGACATCTACCTTGACTACATACCTCAATTCGCCAACATTCCCTACTATAAACTGGAATGGGATCCTGATGTGATTGTGGAGCCGACATTGAAGGAGAGGCAGATGAGGAACGGTGAGACTGCGGAGAAACTGTGTGGGGAACTGATACAACGTTACAGAAGGGACGGATATTTTGAAAGGAAAATAGTGGATGGAAATATAGTCTGTTCCCGTGAAGCCTGCATATTTCTCAATGAGGTCAAGTCGATCATAAGGATAATCGGGCAAAACAGTCTGAAGCCGGATGAGGTGACTATCCTGTGTGTAGCTAACACTTGAAAAGGGACCCGGGTAGCATTTGAAACGTGTACCACCCGATAGGTTTTGCAAAGTTAATTAA
>NZ_JBCNZM010000097.1:0-17778 GCF_040227615.1 Bacteroides sp. RTP31139st1_H2_RTP31139_211217
CTTTTTGTGCGTGTTTCAGCCTTTCGGAAAAGGCTATCAGTTGTCCCGCTTCCTTCAAGAGCCGGTGTTGCTGCAAAGTCATCAGTTTTTTCTTCATAAATATTTTTTATTAAAATGATTATTGGGAGGTTTCGAGGAAGGGAATCATCCTTTCTTTCCTCTCGCCTCTTCGCCAAAGTTACTGCCTGCCGAGGGCGTTTTGCAAACCATTCTCCGCTTATTCTTCAAAAATCATTCCTGCCGACAAACATACTTATTTATGCTTCGGAACCCTTTATTTTCAGTACCTTTGCACGGTTCTTTATAAGTGAACGCCCCGGGTCGTCCAATCGACTGACTTAGGTCGTTCAATCGAACGACCCGGGTTATTCGTTCGGCCGACCGGAGTCGTTCACTTACAGGAAGACACTTCCGAGGGAAGAAACAAGTATGTTGAACGCACTAAAACCTATTGATATGGCAATACTATATGACTGGTACGAGAATCCGGGCACTAATGAGGAAGCCCCTGAAGAGAGAGGCCTCCATCCCCGCCCGTTGCTCAACGGGAAAGTAACCATGCGGCAGCTCTACAACCGCGTGCATGCCCGCAGCTCGCTCACGGTGGGCGACGTGATGAACGCGATAGACTGCCTGGCGCAAATTTGCGGCGAAGAACTGCGCGACGGCCACGAGGTGCACATCGAAGGGCTGGGCTACTTCGCCCCCACCCTGGAAGCCACACAGAAAGTGACCCGCAGCACCCCGAACAAGCACCTGAAACTCCGGCTGAAAAGCATCAGCTTCCGTCCCGACGTCAGGCTGAAACAAGCGATGACGGGAGTCAATGCCATCCGCAGTAAATACACCCGCCACTCCCTGAAGCTTTCGGAAGTGGAGATAGACATGAAGCTGAAAGAATACTTTGCCGACCACGACGTGCTGATTCGCAGTGACTTCCAAGCGCTCTGCGGCATGGCGCGCACCACCGCGAACGTCCACCTGAAACGGTTGCAGCAAGAGGGCAAGCTGAAGAATGTGGGGAAGCCCACGCAACCCATCTACCGGGCCATGCCGGGATACTACGGCGTGTCGCGCGATGCAAAGGCGGGGCGATGAGGGTGGAAAGCGGTTTCACCGGGAAAGCCAATGAACAGGAGGATGGGAGAAGGAGGTGAAGGAGATGCAGGGATAAAAAGAAACATTCTGCGCCCTGAAATCAGGGGTAATACAAAAAGGAATGTGAATTGCATCCGGAAAGGCAATAGAGAATGAATGCGAAAAGGCGAATCTCACGACTCGCCTTTTCCTGATTTAACCATTAAACAATTGTACTATTCGGTTAATGCATTTACAATTATCCGATGTTACGGGCGACTAATAAAGTCGGGGGGGTAACGACAACTGCTTTGAGTTGAATAATTCATTTATAGATTATTCTTAAAGTGCCTTTTTAGAAAACACAATGGAGAAGAATGACGCAGGAACTGTGAAAGTCCTACCAGCAGAAAGCGGTTGTCTAACATTTCCATACTCCAAATAAATATAATTTCCATTGGTAGCACTCAAAGATTTTATAGTGTATGTGCCTGGCTTAATGTAAAAGTAATGAGCACCGCCTATATGTCCGGTATAATTAAAGATACCATATTCTTTTTTGTCAGAATCAACCAACACCCCACCGCCGTTTGTCTCTATTCCATACACTTTCATTATATTGTAACCTACTTTGGAAGGAGGAACATTATCATCAGTACCCGATGCTTGAACAATACTTGGAGTAGAGATTGTTCCTATATAATTTAAAGAAATATAGCCACCTCCTGTCACTTCGAAAATTGTACCAACCGTAAGTGCGCCCCAATTAGATTGTGCTGTACAATCCTCTAAAGCGACCACGCGGTAAACGCCATAAGCCAAGAAATAACAATATGGAGCAGCATTTGGGGTAGTAGTTCTCAAAACATACTGTTGACCACTTTCGTCACAAACAGTTATGCTTACGGCTACCGAAGCGTCAGCACCTCCTATCGGAAGTACAACCCGAGCATATCCGGTTGGTGTGGGAGGTACATTACTATCCATTGTATACGGTCCCAAAACATCCGCTTTAACAAAAAGAGCACAGAAGAACAGTAATATCAAAAAGAAAGTTCGTTTCATTGTTGCATTTTTTTAATTAGTAATAAAAGTATACGAGTGGTCGTTACCCACCCGTACCTTTCAATATTAACTATTTTTTCTTGAAGTTCCAGAACCATGCCGTACCCCAAGCGCCAGCACCGGGTTCAGGAGCACAAAGACGAAGTTCATCTTCTGTAATCTTCAAAATATGATACTCATACTGACGTGCATTTCCTTGATTCGGCTGTATACCTAACAATGGAATAGTACCAGAGAACTCCATAGTACCTACATCCCAACCGGATTGCACCACATCTTCTGACACCTTGACAGAACCACTTTCACCACGACTTGTCTGAACACCAGTCAAACTAAGTGAGAACCAACCATTTAATCCATCATCAGGCAATCCTTTTCCTACAGCTTGTTCATCAATTTGCCCTCTACCGTTTCCGACATCTCCCACAGCATCACAAATCCACCAACCGGGGCCGGTATTGCCGAGATAACCTCCATTACCCCAACAACCGTCTGCAGCTTCTGTATTCCAGACCCAAGTGGTTGTTCCATAACCACCGTCCGGAGTTGTGCCGAATACATCAGCATAAATAGCGGGAAGATCTGTATACTCCGTTACTGCTATTGATTTGGAAGCCGATTTTGTTATGGAGCCGTCCGAATTAATGGTTGTTACATATACTTGCAATTCTTTATTAGGAGGAGCTACTTGAACCGACGGAGCCGTACCTTCTGCCAACTTGATATCAGACGTAGCATCATAAACCTTCACATAACGTGACGGAGTAGGAACAATCTGAATGTTGTTGTTTCCCTGGTTCTTGGCCACAAGTTCAAAAGTAAGATTTTCCGGTGTGACATTGGGATCCGGACTGATTTCATCCACTATCGGATCGCAAGCCACCAGCAGCATTGCAAACAAAGGTATTGCGAATAATATCTTTTTCATATCTTTTTTCATTTTAAATTCATATTCTATTCTTGCCAACCATTATACTCAGCACTTGCATCCGTATAACCCTCATTTTGTTCTACCTTTCCTTCATTCAGGAGGACTTGGTTTTCGGGAATCTTCTGGAAACCTGCCGTAGCCTTATAACGTGCGGCATAACCACCGTTCTGCGCCACATTACGGCTTTCAGCCCCATTTGTATAAACCTTTGCTCCCGTCTGTCTTTCAAGGGCATCGGCAGCAATATGCCAACGGCGAATATCGTTCCAGCGAGTACCTTCAAAACATAATTCCCAACGGCGTTCATTCTGCAATGCAGCCAACGAATATGTACCAATAGGTTCAAGTCCGGCACGACTACGCACTCTGTTTATACCGGAAACATCTTCCTTCAATTCAGACTGCATCAACAATACATCCGCAAAACGAATCAAAACCAAATCATGAATAGAACCGGTTTGCATCAGATTATCATTAATCCAGCCGTCGGCACCATACATTATCTTCTCAAATACCGGCTCAATCGTTTTATTTCCAGCCGCATCCGTACTATAAGCCATGATAGAACCTATTTTCATCTGATAATAATCCGTTTCTTGGATAAAGCCGTCACCACCACCTTTATTATAACTCGGCATATCCTCCGTCTTGAATACGGAGGCCGGACGACGGGCATCATCTTGTTCTGCCACACTCCAATCATTATAAAAATTGGGAGCTACAGGACCGGCACCCCATCCTTGTCCGAAGGGGAAAGAATTGGCCTGATCATTGCCACGTACACCAAAATGCAGAGCATAACCGTTACCATAACCGATAGTAGTGCTCCAAGATGCAAGTTTATTATATTTAATGGCAAACATGGATTCGGGATTTACCGCTGCATCATCTTCTACCCACTTCAATCCCTGACCGGCAGTAAACGGAAAATCTTCTACCGTACATTTATTGGTATATGCCCACAAATTACGAAACTCAAGAACAAGCCTATAACCAGAATTATTCACACAATCATCAATATACCCAACCACATCCTGCTTGGTCAAAGTTGTCCCATCAGGCAAATCAACTGAAGTCAACGGACTATAGTTCGTACTAACCAAATCGTTCAGAGTTTCACCATTGCCATACATACCAGTATAATACAACCAAGCACGTCCTAACATAGCTTCAGCCGTATATTTATCAACATGCCCATCCGACTTGCGAACAGCCGGCATATTTGCAGCCGCATCGCGAAGATCCTGCAGAATCTGCCCCCAGATAACAGCGGCAGTCGGAGGAGTAGTATCTTCGGGCAACAAAGCAGTAATCACCAAAGGTACGCGCCCATACATGGAAGCCAACTCGTAGTAATAAAAAGCACGAAGGAACTTGGCTTCGCCCTCAGCCTGCGCTCTTACTTCCGGATCCATTTCAATACCAGCAAGAGCCTCCAACAACGTATTGGCACGGTTGATTCCTTGATAGCGAGCCACCCAGTAGTCCTGCGTAGCATTTGTACCCGTATTACAAATAAGGTCCAAAGATTGCATCAACTTATCATTGGGACCACCACCACCCAACATATCATCGCAAGCCAGCAGAGAATTATACAAGAAAGACTGCTGTGGAAAAGCATTGACATTATTCAGGTTCTGATATATGGCAGCTAAAGCCTGATTGGCATCTTCAGCCGTTTTAGGAAAATTGGTCGTATCTTTTTCCGTCAGACTCATCGAGTCCAAGCTACAAGAAGCAAACATTCCTGCTATCATCAAAGCTGCACCTATTAAATATGCTATTTTTTTCATCGTGTATCAATTTTAGAATTTAACATTAACACCTACCATATAAGTACGAGGTTGAGGATAGTTACCTACATCAACACCGGTTACCCACGGTTCTTTGTCATTGAGGGCTCTACCATTCTCCGGATCCATCCCTTTATAACCGGTAAAAGTAAATAGATTCTGTGCAGCAGCATACACACGAAGTTGCTGGAACGGACAGTTCTTCCAAATTCTCTTGAAATCGTATCCTATAGTCAGATTTTGAATGCGAACATAGTCGGCATCATCAATATAAATATCTGAAATGGCCTGGAAATTCTGTCCACTATTTCCCGGCACAAGCAGCGGATATCTGTTTGAGGTTCCTTCGCCATGCCAGTAATCGTAAACTTCTGTCGTATAGTTTTCATACTGTCCATCTGAGAACTTTCGCCAAGAGCGAGCTACCTGTGCACCAAAAGCGCCATAGGTTGTTACAGAGAAATCAAATCCTTTATATTCCGCACTTAACGTAAGACCCATTGTCACGTCAGGATGAGGATTACCCAAATCAGTCTTATCGTCATCATTAATCACCCCATTTCCATCAACATCCACAAACTTCAAATCACCCGGTTTAATACTTGCACCTTGCTTAGAGTTTGCCGCATTTCCTTTACAATTCTGGTCAAGATATGCCTGCAAGTCATTCTGGTTCTGAATGACACCATCCGTCTTATAACCATAAAAATAGCCAATAGGATGTCCTTCTTCCATACGGACAAACCGACCCGTACTTTGAGCCAACAAATCATTACCGCCTTCAATAAAATGATTGGCGTTATTAACCTCCGTTACTTCATTCTTATTATAGGCCATATTGACATTCACCCCATACTTGAACTCCTTACCAATCTGATCTCTCCAGCCCATTGAAAGTTCAAGGCCAGTATTCTTTACCGTACCAGCATTTTGATATTGAGTAGCGAAACCGGAAGCCGCATTGGTACCCACTTCCACTAACAAGTCTTTCGTCTGCTTGCTATACCAGTCCATGGTAAAACTCAGACGGTTATCCAAGAAACGGGCATCAATACCGATATTGGTCTGTTCTGAAGTTTCCCATGTCAAATCGGGGTTAGCCAAACGATTCGGGTAAGCTCCGGTTGTACCTCCATTCTTATCCGAGCCAAATGTATAAAGACCATAATCGCCAAACTCGTAACCGGCACGCCAATTTGAATTAGGGATATTGTCATTACCATTCTGTCCCCAACCAGCACGGACTTTCAAGAAACCAAGCCAAGAAGCAGTATTCTTCATAAAAGCCTCGTTTGAAATAACCCAACCAGCAGAGAATGATGGGAAATATCCCCATTGATTGCCTTTCGCAAACTTAGACGAGCCATCGGCACGAATGATAGCAGAAAACATATAAGTTTCCTTAAAGTCATAATTCAAACGTCCAAAATAAGACATCTTAGAACCATAATCCGAGGGATAACCATTTACTGTAGCAGTAGCTTTACGTTCTGTATTATGCAAATAAGCATGTGTAAAGTCACCAAAAGCACTATTATAACCGGTTGCCTCTACTGATTCGCCATAAGTTGGTCTTGATTTAGAATACTCTGTACCAGCCAAAACATCAAAATGATGTAAGTCTGTAATATCAAACCGATAACTCAACGTATTAGTCAAACTCCAGTTCCAACCCAAAGACACGTTATTTATCGTTTGGTCTTTATCACGGCTATCTCCCTGATTATTAATTTGGTAAACGGGAAGATATGAACGCCATGAACTTGACCATTGTTTGTAACTAACCTGACCTTTATAAATAAGATTCTTAAGTGGTTGTACTTCCAGATATGCCGCTGTGTTCAGATTAAAATTCTTATTCTTATTATTCCCAGCCTGATTATATACCATGTGAGCCATCGGATTAGAAGCATATGCAGTATAATCAAGTATACCATTAGCACTCGTTCCAAAATTCTTCAAATCATCATACATGAAGAAATCACCATTTTCATTATATACAGGAATCAGAGGAATAGCACGCAAAGCATTAGAAAGGTCATTCGAATATTGATCACCTAACTGCACACCTTGATTCTGTTTGTGCTGATAATATATATTCTCACCAAACTTTATCACATCCACATCTCCCTTACGATATATCACATGCTCAGAATTAATGCGGAAAGTAAAACGACGATAGTCAGTCTTCACCGGACCACCGAATGCACCATCCTGATACTGATAGCCTATACCTGTCGAAAATTTGGAGAATTCAGAACCACCTGTTACATTCAACGCATGATTAGTAACCACAGCATTTTTATTCCGGAATTCTTTTACCCAATCTGTACCAGGATTGGTACCATTCTGATAAGCAGTCAGCAAATCAGCATCTACGAATTTTGACCAATCATACGGTTGGCCTCCATTATTATAGGCCACTTGATCCATTACCGCCATATATTCTTTGGCATTCAACATATCAGGCATCTTATATATATTTGCCCAACCTATGTTTCCATCATAAGATACAGAAACCTTTCCTACCTTACCCTGCTTCGTAGTAATAAGGATAACACCGTTGGCACCGCTCGAACCGTAAATTGCACAAGATGCAGCATCTTTCAACACGTCAATACGTTCAATATCGGCAGGATTCAAGGCGTTAATATCGCCACCGGCTACACCATCAATAACGTAAACTGGAGCTGTATTTCCGTTAGTACCAGCACCACGAATATTAATTTTAAACCCATCACCCGGCTGACCGGAAACGGCCTGAATATTTACACCCGGAGACTGGCTTTGTAAAGCGCCCAATGCCTGCGTAGTATTTAATTTTGCGATGTCTTCGCCTTTTACCTCAACCGTAGCACCTGTCACCAGTTTCTTCTTCTGTACACCGTAACCCACTACGACTACTTCATCCAACAATTCCGTATCTTCCTTTAGCTGAATCTTGAAACTAGTCTGGTTACCTACCACTATTTCTTGCGGCTGATAACCGATAAAAGACACAACAATCGTTGCTCCCGGCTGAACATTCAATGTGAAATTACCGTCAATGTCGGTAATGACACCATTTGTGGTTCCTTTCTCCAATACATTGGCACCGATGACCGGTCCCATTGCATCTGTTACAGTACCTGTGATTTTTTTTGCTTGCTGCACAGCATCTATTGCATCGACCGATGCGGCGAAAAGTTGCGGAGTATAAGTCAGGCTGACAGCCGAACAGATACCCACGAGCAGCGCGGTTCTTCTGAAATTTAAATTCATACTTGTATTTTTCTTAGATTAATGAATTGGTATTGCCTGGCGGCATCTACCGTTTAATATAAGGTAAACTTCTCTTTTTGAGGAAAAATTAAATATACCTTATTCTATAAAGTGGTTGGTATACATATCACTCCTTTCTCATAGGCATTTTTCATTTCATTAGCGGTTAAACATTATATGATTATTATCAAATTTTAATTAGGCTTGACAAAAGTAGACTTTTAGCAGCAAACCTTATAATACTATTTTATCAAATAACGACACTCATTTAACATCCATTACTATTTTTCCTAAAAAGTATAAAGCATGAATTCTATAACCAACAACTAAAAGCTATAAAAGACAGAAAGGGTTGCCCCGATACTAACCAGAGACAACCCTTTCTATTTTATTATTAAAAATTGCTATTCCATAGAAGGAAGCTCTTCACGGGAAACAACAAATTCCTGGCTCATAGCATCCTTCCACCATGCTTCATCAGCATGGACTACCGGGCTACCATCCTCATTTGTCCCGTCATACCACGGCATGAACCAACTCCAACGTGCACCAGATGCCCATTGTTCGGAAATAAGTCCGACCGTACCACATTCACTCAGCGAAACAATCTTGTTTCCATAATTTTCGGCAATGGAAGTATATTCTGAAACACAATCTGCAGTTTCCTTATTATAAACATCACGTCCCACGATGTCTACATATTGATCTCCCGGATACCAATCGGCATCATTGCCCTCGGTAGTCCAAACCCAGATAAGATTATCCAATCCTTCAGTCTTGAAGTAATTGAACATAGCAATCCACAGAGATTTAAAGCTGGCAGCATCCTTACCCCACCAGAACCAGCCACCGGCTGCCTCGTGGAATGGACGCCACAATACCGGAATATCCGCATCTCTCAATAGCTTCAAGTAAGCGGCAGCATTTTTCAAATCTTCGGTAAACACCTTGTTTTCCCAAGTGCCTTCCACTGTGGCATTGGTAGCATCAAACTCCGTATCTGCCTTATAAAAGGCATAATCCTTATTCGGGTCGAGAGCTGTACCGTTATTTTCAAGATAAACAGCAACTGCTGTATAATCATGTCCACCAATGATGAGACCACCTTCTTGCAGGGATTTCAAAACATCTTCGGTAATCACCAATGTATAGTCCCCGGATATGTCAAAATAATCAGTTCCTGAAGCAATCTCGCTCCAACCACTGTTTTTGAACGAACCTTGTGCACCCGCTGCCACATCCTTCACAGCCACGCGTATCACCTGACCCACTTGTGCATCAGCAAAGACAGCTTTTGCAGCATCATCCGTCATCTGTACATTTCCACTCCAATCACCCGGCATTACTGTCTCTCCTTCCCATATTTGGGTAGAAGAAGCTTCGCCTACAGCTTTCTTGGGTACATTCCAATGCCACATGGCAGCTACGATGCCACCTTTGTCAGACCAATCCTTAACAGGAGTAATGTCACCGTAATTAATCCAGTCTGCTCCAGCTACAGATGCCGGCAGATGAACATAGTCGAAACAGTTGATAGCCGGATATTTTCCAGTCCATCCATACACCTTTTCGGACATTTCCGTATTCCAGGCAACATTGGCCATCATAGCTGAAAGTGTCTTCGTCTCGAAGTTATCCAATAGATAATTGTACAGTTTCACAGCTTTGGCCGAACTAGCGGCAACCAGTGCCTTGTCCAAAGCGACAGTAGAGAACTGAACCGATACAGCCGGAGCAGGCATCTGGTTCGGTCCGGTTACTATTCCCTCGGGGATAGAGAGAGAACAAGCCGTCTCTCTCCCGGGAACATTCACTTTTACAGTCAGTATATTGCTTGCGCCAAGTACATCGGCACTTATCAGTTCACCACCGGTAAACTTGATTTCGCTCAGATTGTCTGTTGCAAAGAATATATTCTTGTCATATTTCACCTCAATAGTGATTTCTCCCGTTTTCACTTTGGCTGCTCCACTTTCAGGAGTAGTAGACACCAATACCGGTGCATCCACTGCTGGGATATCATGATCGACATCAGTATCGCAGGAGGCAAAAGTAAAAGCTGCTATCAACGAAAGCATCCATTTTATATTCAGTTTCTTCATCTTAATTATGATTTTATTTCATTCTTAATCAGGGCATCCATAGTCACATTCTTCAAGCCACAATTCATCAATTTACAATCGTTATTTTTGTAAACGTCAAATCACTGCCCTGAATAATGATACCTACATTTGTCTGGTCTTCACAATCTCCTTGTTTAGCTTGAATATTATCAAGTATCTCCTGAGTCAACGTCAACTCCATCACACGGCTCTCGAAACTCCAGCCGTAAATGTCTGTCGGTACCATAGTCGTATCAAACAAAGAGAAAGCTATGCCACTCCAATCGCCATAGTTAAACTGAGCCTGTGCCCAAGTCTGGTCTTTCTGATCGAAATAGACTTTCATGACAGTGCCTGCCGTTACCTTGGCAAAAGATACAGCCGGTACCAACACACGTCCTCCATCACCCCAACTAATATCGAGCGGACCAGCCCAAACTGTTTCTTCATTAGCAACCACAAGAACATCATAAGCAATTTCACCATTTGAAGAAATCAGTTTCAGACTATAAGTTCCATTCAGTTCAGCCGGTACATTCAACATCAATACCCCTTTAGCCGCATCATTGATATACTGGACTGAAGCCTCATTCAGCAATACATTTGTCAGTTTATCAGCATTAACAATCTCAAGTTCCACAATTCGTCCCCGAACCAATTTGTCAGGCAATGCCGGCAAATAGGCGCATACCGGTTTCTCTATTGTCAGAGACGGTGCTTCCACAAATTCACCATTGGCCATTTTCAAAAGTAAGGCCCCAGTTTCGGCAGTTGTAGGTACAGTCAAAGAAATGGCAGTAGCAGTGGCATCGGATACGGTAACCTCCACATTACCACTGAATACAACAGCCGAAACTACATCCATATTTACTCCTTTGACAGTCAAAGCCTCTCCTGCCGGGACTGTCGCCGCACTATAAGAAATGTTTTCCGGCTTTGCCGTTGCAATAGATACGGCAGTTGCTTTTCCACTATTTGTATTCAATTGCAAATCACCACTAATAGCCGCAGCCGGCATCAAGACCTTTATTTCAGTCGAGTTTTGTGATTCCAATCCTACTGCTTCTTCTACACCAGGGAACGTTACATCAGTCACCAAATCCATATTGGTACCTTTCAAGGTAATCATATCTCCACCACGCAAGTTCACAGCAGGAACAGCCACTACGTTCGAAGGCGTAGCTACTACAACAGTAGCAACCACAACTTTTACATCCGAAGCAGGAAGTACCGTAATTTCTCCGTCCGAGACATTATCCGGCAATGTAAAAGTAAGTTCATCTCCTTCGGAAGAGGCAGTCATCGTAAATTCAACTTCATCCCCATTCGGCATCTGCACTTTCTTCACCAAATCAAAGTTTTCACCAGAAACTCGAATGACATCCCCCGGCTTCTTATCTACCAGGTCGAGTGGAGCCTCTACCGATGGCAAAGTAACCTCCAGTTCCCCTTCAGAATAAATCCAATTGGGGATTTCAGCTCCATCAGACAAGATGAACTTACCGGTCTGAGCAGAATCAGGAACAATAACTTTAATCTCCTGACGGCTTTGACTGACAAACTCATCAGCAGGCACTGTTACCTCGTCAGCAAATATCACTTCTTTAATCAAATTCAAATATTCACCAGTAATGGTCAATTCACCACCAGGCTTTACTTCTGCCGGTGCAAAAGCCTCCAAAGCAATCGGCTCCGTAAATGTCAACTCGGTTTTTGTTGTAATATCCCCTTTCGGAGTCTTCAAGACAACCAACCCCGGCTGGGCTGTCTGAGGTACAGTGACACGGATTTCCGTATCACTGACTACTTCGATGTCTGTTATATCGTCGCAACCGGGAATAGCGACCGCAGTCACTTTATCCATGCCACTGCCTAGGAAACGGAGTACACCGCCGCGGGATACGGGACTCGGTCCGAATACATTCAGACTGATTCCCCCTTTATATTGGTTGGTATCTTCATCATCCCCATTGTCGCAGGCCGTAAACGTCAAGCAACTGAAGAGCATCAGGCACATCATCCACAGTGCCGGAAATTTATATGTTTTATTCATATCAGTATTCTATTTAAAAGGTTATTCAATAGGTACCACACGGATGTTGTCAATCATAATCACCGGATTGCAATCCTTACCTTCCACACCACCTGCCCAGACAAAGAATGTCAATCCGGTCAGCATAGTCTTGTCAAAAGTTCTATCACACTTATTACCTTCATGCGTCTTGTTGAACTCGGACAGATTCATGGAAACGGTTGTCCATTTACCACCCGTATCATACGAACCCGTATTCTTCCAAGGCAACCACAAACCGCGCGGCACATTCGTATCACTAAAATAAGCATTAGTTCCCGTCGCATAAGTCACCACATCATTACCCGTAAACATCACTTGTAGAGCGCAAGACTGCCACGGATTGGAAGAAGGAATATTCACCTCGAATTTCAGTTGCAAGCCATTGACGCCATACTCCTCGAGCAGTTCTGCAAACTCAGGACGTGCAGAAAGTTCGGGATAACCGGCAGACGGTTCCGGCCAATAGTTGAACGAGAACTCATCTTCTGCCCAAGTAGCTCCGATAGCACCGTCAAGTGCTCCGGTGAGACAGATATAAGCACCGTCAATACTGTTTTCATCGGCTTCTCTCAACACCTTGCTACCATCACGCCAACCGTGGGCAATAGCCATACCGCCATGAGAACCGTCCCAGTCAAAGAGAATGTTACGTGTATCATAATAGCGGAACTTGGAACGTCCGGTACCATAAATGGACTTCACGTTGATATAGCCTGCAGGAGCATTGTCCGGAAGAATAAAGCTGACCGCAGTCTTGGTTATGTTCGTAATATTAGTCACTTCCACATTACCGGCCATCGTAATGGTCAGCGGCACATTCGGGTCATCAATGAAATAGTCACCAATCAGTGTCACCTCACTACCCGGCTTTGCAAACTCACAAGAAATGGAGTTCACGGTAGGAGCCGGAACCAACACCTTGAAATCATAATCTATGGTATCCTTTGCTTTGGTCACCATATAAATCTTATCGGTCACTACCGAAGGAATCTCTTTCGGAACATCTACCATAAGTGTATGGTCAGTGATGTAACTGGTATTAAGTATCGCCTTCTGGTCATTGAAATAGAGCTCGTAAACACTCCGCAGATTCTCACCGACCAGACAAATCGTATTCGCCATATAAGCCCCCGTCAGCAAAGAGTCTGCCGCTGCCGGATCAGGGACACGAACATATTTCAAGGTAGGCTTTCCCCCTGCCACTTCATATTTATCCGGTTCATCCTCACAAGCCGCCATGGAAAAGCCTGCTACAACAACAGCTGCCGCGAAGAACCAATTCGTATATCTATTATTTTTCATCTTTTCAAGCATTAAATTAATAACTGAATTCAGAACGTACATCTACGTGTACCGGGTCTTTCATCAAATTAGGATTGAACACCACGTCTTCTGTCGGAAACGGCAATGTAAAGCTGGAAACTGTCACATTCGGCGCCTTTGCATCCGGATTGTAACGGGTCTCATCCGGATTCACCGTCCAACTGCCGTTTTCATAATAAGCCTTATAAGTAGTACCCAGACTATAATAAACATCACGGCGCTGTGCCTTCAACTCATTGATAGCACGCTGGGAATCATAATATGCCAAACGTACATAATCATACCAACGGTCGCCTTCGCAAGCCAGTTCCAGCCGGCGTTCCTTCCAGACGTCCTCCCAAGTAATGGAGGTTTTCGGAGTAACTCCCGGAATGGCACGGCCACGTACTGCATTGAAAGCATCCAGTGCACTCTGGTCTGTAGTAGAGGTAGCCAGTCCCATTTTCGCCTCGGCATATACCAGATAGATATCGGACAGGCGCAGGATATGGGTTGCCAGGCCGCTGTACATATTACCAGCCGATACGCCCAAGCCCAATACATGGTCATTATTGTTACCATAGAGATGCTTCACGTGATTGGCACCGGTAGGAGACTGGTAATCGCCATTAGGTCCTCCCTTACCATATTCGGCATCATAAATAAACCGCAGATAATCAAATCCGCCCTTGTCCTGCCAGAAATAATCGTATACATCACCTGCCGACGGGTATCCGTATCCGAACGCGTCTCAGGACTTTCCAAAGCGGAAATTCCAAATGCATCCTGCAAATCAACCGACGGACCTGCATAGCCGCCCCAGCAATCACCAAATTCATCGAATCCCACCATTGCCAAGTCCGACTGCAACGTATTCTGCTGTGTCCAGGGGTCACGTCCTGCCGACCAGTGCCAGGAGAAGAGACACTCTTCATTCTTGTTGTTTGCCAAACGGAAAACATCGGAATAGTTAGCCAGCAAGTTACGGCCGGAATTATTAATTACATCCTTGGAATATTCTGCCGCTTTCGCCAAATCATCCGCATTGCGGGTACCGGAAAGGCCACTCTTAGTTAGATACACCTTAGCCAAAAGACCTTCGGCACAATAGCGGTCAATACGTCCCGTTTCACCTCTGGCCGGAAGCAACTCCATAGCTTTCTCCAGAGTCATAATGATATATTCGTACACATCTGCTGCCTCCACTTTGAATTTGGAGTTATAATTACCGGAATTCAATTCGTCCGTATTATCATGGATAATGGGTACTGCGCCAAAACTACGTACCAAATAGAAGTAAGCCATGGCTTTCCATGCCAGACACTCGCCCATACACTGATTTTTCACTGCTTCTGACGCATTTGCCGTCTTCAAACGAGTATATACAGTATTGGCATGGCCAATCACTGCCCATAGAGAATAGGACATGTTCACAAGGTTTTCATCCGTACCATTCACCGTAAAATTCAAGTAAGGGCTGTTTCCCTCGTATACGTTTCCGGACAAGATTTCACCGACTTTAATAAAACCGCGCTGAAAGTCATACCAAGGTGAGTTATAAAGATAATTAACCCCCTGCACACATTGTTCGTCATTCTGATAGAAGTTCGATTCGTTATAATTGTCTTCGGTAGGACGGTTCAGGAAATCCTCGCATGAAACTGTTCCCATACCGAGTACAGCTGCAAACGCCCAATATTTAATATATCTGATTTTCATGTTTTCTTCAATTTAAAGTGTTAGAATGAAACATTCAAGCCGAATGAATAAACTGTAGGAGACGGATAACGTCCGTTGTCCAAACCATAGACATTGACGCTTGAAGTGCTGGCACCAATTTCAGGGTCATAGCCGTCATAACCGGTAATGGTCAGCAGGTTCTGGATATTGGCATAGATACGCAAGTTGCTCAGTCCCAGTTTATCAATCGTCTTTTTCGGGAAAGTATATCCCAAAGAGATGTTCTTCAGACGGATATAAGAACCATCTTCAATATAACGGTCACTGATACGGTCGTTGTCATTCGGGTCATTGATAGTGGCGCGTGGAATGGAAGCTCCCGGGTTTGCCACCATGACGTTAGACACATCATTATACCACATCGTTCCATCTTCGTAGACCTTGTTCGGATTGATAGGAACAAGCTGTGCACGTCCGTTTACAGCATTCAGCTGGTTAGTCCAGGGAGAGTTCATATGTGTCAGCTTCATGGAAAGGTAGTTGTACACCTTGTTGCCATAGGAACCGTTGATGAAAACAGACAAGTCGAAGTTCTTGTAACGGAAAGTATTAGTCCAGCCAAAAGTAAACTTAGGCATCGGAGAACCGATATTGGTCTTGTCATAGTCGTCGATAACGCCATCGGGCACACCGTCAGGACCACTGATATCCTTATATTTCACATCACCCACCCATACGGTATTGGTACGGTCGAATACACCGTTTGCCGGATACTTGGCAGGTTTCGGAGAAGTCTGAAGATCCTCCAGGTCCTTGTAAACACCATCACAAACAAATCCATAGAAGTTATAAAGTGATTCGCCTACACTGGATACACTGACTACATCGGTCCACTGTCCGTAACCCACAATCTGCGCATTGGCTGTACCAGCCAATCCTTTCAGTTTGTTCTTGTTGAAAGAAATCTGGAAGTCAGAATCCCATTCAAACTTACCCGTAATAGGATGTGTGTTCAGAGAGATTTCAAAACCGGTATTCTCTATGTCACCATAGTTACCTTTCGGAGCAGCCAATGCAGAAGAGGCATTACCGGAAGTACCCATATAAGAAGGCAACTGCAACGGCATCAACATATCACTGGAAGTTTTCTTGTACCACTCTACCGTCAGGTTGATACGGTCGTGCAGGAATCCCAAATCCACACCGACGTTCCATTGCTCCTGGGACTCCCATTTGATGGAAGTATTCGGTATATTGGAGGGGCGATACCCCATACCCAGACCGGAAGGCATACGACTCATGGATGTACCCCAAGCATAACCACCGATGTTGGCATTACCAGTTTGTCCCCATCCCAGACGCAACTTACCGTTACTGATGACCTTCTTCAACGGTTCAAAGAACGTTTCGTTGGAAAAGCGCCAGGAAGTAGCCAATGAATGGAAGCCTGCCCAACGGTTCTCGGGACCGAAGTTTGAAGAGCCGTCATAACGATAGGTATAAGTACCCAGATAACGGTCGGCATAGTTATAAGTCAGACGTGTAAAGAAAGATGCCATAGACGAGCTTCCAAAACCTGCATTGATAGTCGGGGTTCCCGTACCCAAGGCAGGATTGTGCACTTCATCCGAAGGCAGACCGCTATTGAACACACTCGTGAAGTCATAGCTGGACTCCCAGCACTCCTGACCCACCATGGCTGTATAATGATGCTTGTCGCCTATGTTTCCGGAATAGGTCACATAGTTCTTCAATTGCCAGAATGTACTGCTGTTTTTCTGGATATTGCTTTCATTACTGGAACGTACCCATCCACCCAAATCAACCATCGGCTTGTAGCGCTCACCTTTGCTGGAACTGATGTCATAACCCAATTCGGCATGCCATACCAGATTTTTAATCGGAGTAACCTCAAAGAAAATATTACCCGTCAGTTTCTGACGGTCCAGCAGAATGTCATCCATCATGGCAAGGGCAATCGGGTTAGGATTCGTGTAGCCTTCGCGAACAACGGTGGCATAGCTGCCATCCAGATTATAGATAGGTATATCAGGAAGAGTGGTCAACGAGTAGTTAATCAAACCTTCATCACTGTCTGCCAGTTTCAGGTCATCACCCGTTGCTGTATAGGTGGCGGTCAAACCGAGTTTCAACCACTTCTTCAGTTGGGCATCCAAGTTGGCACGGAAGCTGTAACGGTTAAAGTTTGAACCGATGATGGTACCGTCCTGATCCATATAGGAAGCTGATACGTAGTATTGTATCTTCTCTGTACCACCTTGTGCCGAAATCTGGTGCTGATGCTGCAAAGCAGTCTGGAAGATGGCGTCCTGCCAGTTTGTACCTACTCCCAGCAGAGAAGGATCGGCATAATAATTACTAGGGTCAGAGATTTCACCCATGTTTGCCAAATCATTATAACTAAAGTTTCCCACCCCTTAAAACACTAACTTTTCTCATTTTCCTTTGTCTGTCTTCCCCCATATCCATTGA
>NZ_JBCNZM010000098.1:0-17615 GCF_040227615.1 Bacteroides sp. RTP31139st1_H2_RTP31139_211217
GTATTGACAAGATGTGTTTTCAGCTTTTTGCAGTCCCCCTTCTGGAGGGTTTCTCCGGAAAGTTGCAACAGTTTGCGGTAGAGCGAGAAGAGTAAATCTTTCTCTTTGATAGTGAAAAATTCATCAGTTTCCATAATCGTCCGTATTTTATGCTTCAAAGGTAAGTTTTTTCTTCATTTTCTTGACGGCAGTTCTGCTTTTTTTGTATTTTTGGGCATGAATTAATAAAACAAGATATTATGATAACACCGCAAGACAAAGAGTTGCTCGAAAATAAAGGCATCTCCGAAGAACAAATAGCCGAACAGTTGGCTTGTTTCGAAAAAGGTTTTCCATACTTGAAGCTGTCTGCCGCCGTTTCTGTAGAAAAGGGTATACTGGCTCCGGATACGGATGAACAGAAGAAATACCTGGATGCCTGGGAGGCATATACACAAACCGATAAAGTGGTGGTGAAGTTTGTGCCTGCTTCGGGTGCTGCCAGCCGTATGTTCAAGAACTTGTTTGAATTTCTCGGGGCAGACTATGACACTCCCCAGACAAACTTTGAAAAGACTTTCTTTGAGAAAATAGAGAAGTTTGCCTTCTATGATGACTTGAATACCGCTTGCCAGAGGACTGCCGGAAAGGATATACCGACTTTGGTTGCCGCCGGAAACTACAAGGCGGTTGTTGCTGCCTTACTCGAAGGGGCCGGACTGAACTATGGTGCTCTGCCCAAAGGATTGCTTAAGTTCCATAAGTATGAAGACGGTAGCCGCACGCCGCTGGAAGAGCACTTGGTAGAAGGAGCATTGTATGCTGCCAATAAGAACGGTAAGGTGAATGTGCATTTCACGGTTTCGCCCGAACATCGTGCCTTGTTCAAGGCTTTGGTAGACGAAAAGGCTGCCGCTTATGCAAAGAAGTATGGGGTGGATTATAACATCTCTTTTTCGGAACAGAAACCGAGCACCGATACCATTGCCGCCGATATGGAAAACAAACCCTTCCGCGACAATGGCAAATTGTTGTTCCGTCCCGGCGGTCATGGCGCCTTGATTGAAAACTTGAATGACCTTGATGCGGATATTATCTTCATAAAGAATATAGACAATGTGGTACCCGACAAGCTGAAAGGTGACACCGTATTATATAAGAAACTGATTGCCGGTGTGCTGGTAGCGTTACAGCAGAGAGCGTTTGCTTATCTGCAGTTGCTTGACAGCGGGAAGTATACACACGAGCAAATTCTTGAAGTTCTGCAATTTCTGCAGAAACAACTCTATTGCAAGAATCCGGAGACAAAGAATCTGGAAGATGCCGAGTTGGTTATATATCTGAAAGAGAAGCTGAACCGTCCGATGCGTGTTTGCGGTATGGTGAAGAACGTAGGCGAACCGGGCGGAGGTCCGTTCCTGGCATACAACAGTGACGGTACTATCTCTCTGCAGATTCTGGAAAGTTCGCAGATTGATATGGACGACCCGGAAAAGAAGGAAATGTTTGAAAAGGGTACCCATTTCAATCCGGTGGATTTGGTTTGCGCTGTACGTGACTATAAAGGACATAAGTTCAATCTTGTGAAGTATGTGGATAAAGCGACAGGCTTCATCTCTTATAAGTCCAAGAACGGCAAGGACCTGAAAGCGCTTGAACTTCCCGGTTTGTGGAACGGGGCCATGAGTGATTGGAACACAGTATTTGTAGAAGTGCCTCTGACTACATTCAATCCGGTAAAGACGGTGAATGACTTGTTGAGAGAACAACACCAATAAGAGGATTTACTATTAGACGATTTACGATGTACGATTGGGATTGCTTTGGCTTGTGGCGGTTTATTGTCTAAAGTAACTCTAATCGTACATCGTACGTCGTCAAATCGTAAATATATAAAATTGTAAATAAAAGAATTGATGAAAAAGATTTTATTGTTAGGTTCCGGTGAGTTGGGCAAGGAGTTTGTTATTTCTGCCCAACGTAAGGGCCAGTATATCATTGCTTGCGACTCGTATGCCGGAGCGCCTGCCATGCAAGTGGCAGATGAATGTGAGGTATTCAGCATGCTCGATGGAGATGCTTTGGAACGTGTAGTACGCAAACACCAGCCGGATATTATTGTTCCGGAAATTGAGGCTATCCGTACAGAACGTCTGTATGATTTCGAGAAAGAAGGCATTCAGGTAGTGCCCAGTGCACGCGCCGTGAACTTTACCATGAACCGTAAAGCCATACGTGACCTTGCAGCTAAAGAGCTGGGATTGAAGACTGCTAAATATTTTTATGCCAAATCTTTGGATGAACTGAAAGCTGCTGCTGAAAAGATAGGTTTCCCGTGTGTGGTGAAACCGCTGATGTCCTCTTCCGGTAAAGGCCAGTCTCTCGTAAAGAGTGCCGACGAACTGGAGCATGCCTGGGAGTATGGCTGTAATGGTAGCCGTGGAGACATCAAAGAACTTATCATTGAAGAGTTCATCAAGTTCGACAGTGAGATAACACTGCTCACCGTAACACAGAAGAATGGTCCGACCTTGTTCTGCCCGCCTATCGGCCATGTACAGAAGGGTGGGGACTATCGTGAAAGCTTCCAGCCTGCCCATATTGACCCTGCCCATCTAAGGGAGGCGCAGGATATGGCAGAGAAAGTGACCCGTGCCTTGACCGGTGCCGGATTGTGGGGAGTGGAATTCTTTCTCAGCCATGAGAACGGTGTCTATTTCTCCGAACTCTCTCCACGTCCGCACGATACGGGTATGGTAACCCTGGCCGGAACCCAGAATCTGAATGAGTTTGAATTGCACTGTCGTGCGGTGCTTGGTCTGCCTATCCCTGGCATCAAGCAGGAGCGTATAGGAGCCAGTGCTGTCATCCTTTCTCCGATAGCCAGTCAGGAACGTCCCAATTATCGTGGCATGGAAGAGGTTACGAAAGAAGAGGATACTTATCTGCGTATTTTTGGTAAGCCTACTACCCGCGTAAACCGCCGTATGGGTGTAGTGCTGTGTTATGCACCTCTTGACAGTGATCTTGACACGCTGCGCGACAAAGCGAAGCGTATTGCTGATAGGGTAGAGGTATATTAATGATTAGTGATGAATGATTGGTGATTTGTTGATGAATGGATACCATCAACAAATCACCAATCGTCAGTATTAATCATTGAAAAAGAGTCCGGGATAAATCTCTCCTCCAAGTTCTGTTACATCGAGGCTTTGTAATAGTTTTCCATCCGGAGCATAGAACAGTTGGAATTCTTCATCGGAATTGTATTGTTCCACCTCAATTATTATCACTGTGGGATGTTTGGGAAAGGTGATGATTCTTATATCCCTTAATCTCATGCCGGTCATTGTACTGCTCATGAATGCTTCTGCCACGGGAGCCGGCACTTTTTCCAGTGACTCTACATCCGTTTCAGTCATAACCCACTCCGCTTGTTTATTGAACCAGACATCAATTTCCTGACCATCTGCAATAAATTCTGCCACGTAGCAACCGGCCATTTGCTCCCATTCTACATCCGTTGCTTGAGGATAGAGCGTTTGAAAAGCTGTTTGTATATTTGCAGGAAGACGTCCTTCCGCAAAAGCGGACACCGACAGCAAGGCAAGTAGTCCTGCCAGAATACAGAATTTGAACTTTTTCATAATCAAGGTTGTTTTGAGTTTTCTGTAAGAACAACCTTGTTGTATTTTTGTTTCCGGAAATCAGTATATTGGTTGATGCATTTTTAAATATCAGTGAACCGGCCTTTGTATACAAAAGCTTTTTCTCCGAAATCCACTTCCGGTAATACGGCATCTTCCTTGAATAATCCGTAAACAGATGACCCCGAACCACTCATGGAGGCATATACAGCTCCTTGCCGGTACATCTCTTCCTTGATTTTTCCAATAGCCGGGAATTGGGGGAATACGCTTTCTTCAAAGTCATTGACCATTCGTCCGTTCCATTCTTCTACGGGAAGTTGGGCAATTTCTTTCAGGGACATTTCCGGATGATGCGGTTTTATTTTTGCAAAGGCATCCCGTGTAGAGACGAAAATGTCCGGCTTCACCAACCATATCCGATATCCTTTCAGTGAGAGGGGAAGGGGAGAAAATATGTTTCCGATACCTTCTGCGTAAGTCGGACGGTTTTTGATGAAGAAGGCACAATCGGCACCCAGCTTGGCGGCATACTCTTCCAGAGTGTCATCCGGCAGTCCGAGTTCAAACTTATTATTCAGAAGCTTCAGCATGAAGGCTGCATCGGCCGAACCGCCACCCAGTCCGGCTCCCGAGGGAATATGCTTGAAGAGATGAATATCTACCGGAGGAAGGTTGAACCGGTCATCCAGTAACTTGTAGGCTTTCACTACCAGGTTACTCTCTGCTTCTCCCTCAATTTCCAGACCTGCTTGATGCAGACGGAACTTTCCGTTTCCTTCGTTCAAGATATTTATTTCCAAAGCATCTTCTATGGGAACCGGATAGAAAATGGTTTCCAGATTATGGTATCCGTCCGGACGCTTTTCTGTGATATTCAGTCCCAGGTTTATTTTGGCATTTGGAAAAGTCAGCATGGCGTTGAAAATTAAGAATTAATAATTTAAAATTAAAAGGAGAAGCTATTGGAGTGCAGCTTCCGAAGACAAAGTTAGTGATTTCTGTTCATAGTAGATTGAAAACTTAACAATGATTTATTTACTGCTTATAAATAAATTCGCTTATCTTTGCCATACGAGCGAAGATAGGCTGCACCTCAACATAACTTTTTCATGCAAGCATGAAAGTTATGTATTCGGTTTGCACTATCTTTGCTTTCCCTTTCTAAAAGGGTAATTCATTTAATTTTTAATTTTCAATTTTTAATTCTTAAAGTGGCAGAACAAAGAAGAACATCCCGTACTCCGAAAGGAAAGGCACCACAGCCCGTAACAGACTACGGACGTATCCAGCCGCAAGCGCCGGAGCTGGAAGAAGCTGTCTTGGGAGCCTTGATGATTGAGAAGGACGCTTATTCGCTGGTAAGTGAAATTCTTCGTCCGGAGTCATTCTATGAACATAGACATCAGTTGATATATTCCGCTATTACCGATTTGGCCGTGAATCAGAAGCCGGTCGATATCCTCACCGTGAAGGAGCAGCTTTCCAAGCGGGGAGAATTGGAGGAAGTGGGCGGCCCGTTCTATATTACCCAACTCAGCAGTAAGGTGGCATCTTCTGCACACATCGAATACCATGCACGTATCATTGCACAGAAAGCTTTGGCACGTGAACTGATTACTTTTACCAGCAATATCCAGAGCAAGGCTTTCGACGAGACGCTGGATGTGGACGACCTGATGCAGGAGGCCGAAGGAAAACTGTTCGAGATTTCCCAGCAGAACATGAAGAAGGATTATACACAAATTAATCCTGTCATTGCCGAAGCCTATGATTTGATTCAGAAAGCTGCTGCCCGTACCGATGGTTTGAGTGGCTTGGAAAGTGGGTATACCAAGCTGGACAAGATGACTTCCGGATGGCAGAAGTCCGACCTCATCATTATTGCAGCCCGTCCTGCCATGGGTAAAACGGCGTTCGTACTTTCCATGGCAAAAAACATTGCCGTGAATTTCCGCAATCCCGTAGCACTGTTCTCGCTTGAAATGAGTAACGTGCAGCTGGTGAACCGTCTGATATCCAACGTGTGCGAGATTCCGAGTGAGAAAATCAAGAGTGGCCAGTTGGCGGACTATGAATGGCAGCAGTTGGATTACAAACTGCGTGACTTGCTGGATGCTCCGCTTTATGTGGACGATACGCCTTCTTTGTCGGTATTTGAACTCCGTACGAAAGCACGGCGTCTGGTACGTGAGCACGGAGTGAAGATTATCATCATCGACTACCTTCAGCTGATGAATGCAAGCGGAATGTCTTTCGGTAGCCGTCAGGAAGAAGTTAGTACCATTTCGCGCTCATTGAAAGGTTTGGCCAAGGAGCTGAACATTCCTATCATCGCTCTGTCGCAGTTGAACCGTGGTGTGGAGAACCGTGAAGGCGAGGAAGGCAAGCGTCCCCAGTTGAGCGACCTTCGTGAATCCGGTGCCATCGAGCAGGATGCCGATATGGTGTGCTTCATTCACCGTCCCGAATATTACAAGATTTATACTTCTGCCGATGGCAGTGACTTGCGCGGTATGGCAGAAATCATCATAGCAAAGCACCGTAACGGTGCCGTGGGGGATGTGCGTCTGAGATTTATCGGACAGTACACCCGTTTCCAGAATCCGGAGGATGATATGGTTATCCCACCTCCGACGGAGGGTGGAGGAGCTACATTCGGTTCACGTATGAATGCGCCTATCGGAAGTACGGCAACACCGCCACCTCCATCGGCTGCTGATTTTCCGCCACAGACGGACAACCCGTTTGGAGGTGTGGGGTCGGATGGGCCATTACCTTTCTGATGTATTTTTATGGCTACACCCTTTGCCTTGAATGCCTATACCATCGTAGAGTGATGGCTACACCTTTAGGCACAAAGGGTGTAGCCATTTAAAATGCTGTATTTTAGCCTATTTGCTTGCTCTAAAGCCTTCAGTGTGGACAGTAAGAACGTCAATCTTACTTTTGCTCCCTTTTCCGCTTTGATTGTGCCTCGGGTATCTGCCGTTCTGTGTTTATTTTATCAGTGGATAGAGTATCTTGTTTTATTTCTTGTTCCTTTCTCAGCCGGTTGAGTTTCCATCTGTTCCAGAAAAGGAGTTCACTCCATTTGTTGAAATCCTTTTTGAAGATAATACCAATACCTTGTGTTGTCAGATTTGTCCGGGTGTAGTAGCGGTCGTTCGTTTCGTTGTACGCTTTCAGGCGGATGTCTCCGGAACGGTTGACGAGCCATTCCGCTTCAAAGTCTCCCACAAAATTGGTATTTGCCATCGGATTGTCACGATAACCAAAATTACCATTGATAAGTAGTCGGTTATTCAATAATTGCCCCGAAAGCATGGTCTCGAACTCCATGTCTGTCCAGCCTCTTTCACCGGTACTGAAATTGGTGCCGAAGTTCCAGTTATTAACATCGAGAATGTTCGATAAAGCGTTATTCAACTGTCCGGAAAGGGTGGATGAAACAACACTGGACATCATATTCGAATTCTGGGTGGCTCCCAAGTTTTCCGGGGTATAGAACTTGCCGATAGCCAACAGATAGAGTATCTGCATGTTCATTTGCTCGTCAGTAGGAATATAGTTACGGACAATGGCCTGCACTTCATCGCGTTCGTTGGGCAGCTCGATGTCGAATTTTACATCGGGTGAAGTCAATTGTCCGGTAAGGTCCATCATACAGTTCACTTTTACATTTGTTTGGCTGATGTAGCCGGAGGTTGCCTCGTTGGGCATTAGGTCATTTAAGGATGCTGAGTTGACCGTATAGCCTGCTTTTATGTCCAGAGTGGCATCCAGCGGCGAACCGTTGAATGTAATGGTACTTCCATCCCTGATAATAAAGTCCTTTCGGATAACCTCTTGCAGACTGAATTTATAGACTCCCTGGCTTATTCGGTAACTGCCGAACATCTTTACATCTCCTTTATTGAAGAACTCAGTACGGATATTTCCGGTTCCCCGTCCACTGATATAGTCGCCGGCGATAGGGTCCATGATAATCTTCATGGTAGCGTCGGGGGTGGCGTCTACCAAGAGATTCAGCCGGATGTCAGTGTCGCTCTCTTTCTCTTCCTCGATTTCCTTTTGGGCAATCTCGTAGTCGGAAAGGCGGACAGAGTCTTGTACGGCACGGCGTGGCGTCTTGTCCACAAACTTGATGAACTGGTTGCTGACCGCTGTAGATACGTTATCCTTTATATAGGTAAAGGTGGTGTTACGATTGGTAGTCATTGCAACGTCAATGTTAACGCCATCTTGGGCATTACCGGCAATAGTGGCATTCCCCGTACCGTAGACGGTGCCGTAGAAGGGATAGTCCGGTGATTCTTTGGTATTCATCACCAGCATGTCGTTGACATTGAAATTGAAACGGTACTCCAGGTTCTTGAAATGCTGATAGTGCAGATAGCCGCTCATGCTGCCTTGATGCCCTTGCGTGTCGAAAATGCGGTTGTTGCGGAAGGTCAACCCGCCGGGCTCGATGTAGATGCTGTCTTTGACGGAGAAAGTGGTGTTGAGCACGTCTACCTTCATGGAAGCATCGCCGAATACACGCCCTTCCATGGTGAGAGCCTTGAATTTGCCATAGAAATGTACATGGCCGGTGGCACGTCCGTTGAATTCGGGCGTGATGCTGCTCATATAATGATGTATAAACTTCAAGTTGGTACCGCCCGCTTCAATTTGGAGATCCAATGAACTGGTGGGCTTCAAGGGATAGACATAGCCATACACATGGCTTTTGGCGATATCTTTCTCCCGGATATGGGCATCCAGATAGATGCCCTTCACGTCGTGGTGCCATTCTCCGTGTATGTTGGCATCACCCAGCAAGCCTTCGTTCAATCCGAGATTGCGGATAAACAAGTCGGTGCTCATGACGGGGGTTTCTAGTACTCCGCTGGCGAAAGCCGGACCGGTGGCTTCTCCTTTGAAATTGACTCCGAGGTCTGCAATGTCGAACACATAACCGATGTTGATTTCCTTCAAATCCAGACGTACTGTATCTTCGGGTTGTGGTGAAACGATACCATTGATACGCAAGTGCCGGTCTTTATGGCTGAAGTAGAAATCATTGACATACACTTTGCCGGAGTCGAGTACCACTTGGGAGGGATGTATATCCCATAGCGTATCGTTCAGTATCACGTTGGTGGGCTGGACATCAATGACGGTTTTTAAGGGGGGAAGTTTCCTCTTGTTTTCATTCGCTTCTTTCTGTTCACGGATGAAGTGGGCGACGGCGGCGAGTTTCCCGCTGTAGGTTACAGTGCTGCTGTTACCCCAGTTCAGCGTGGTCTGTATGCTGTTGCTCTGGGCTTGCGCTTCTAAAGCTATATTGACAGCGCCGCTTGATTTGCGGTTGCTGAAGCGTAGGCGTGTATGAAACTGGTCACCGGGATTCTCGCAAAGGAACATTCCGGATTCGATGAATTTGTTTTCATAGCGGAGACGAGGAAAATAGCCTTCTACACGGAGCCGCTGTGCCTTGTCATTGAAGTATCCTTTAATGGTGGAATGGGTATATACTTTTACCGGAATCTGAAAGACGGTGGAGAGCAGTTCCGTATTGTAAATGTGCATGTCGAAATGGAAATTGTTCTCCGTCTCTATGGGTTTCTTGTCTGGCAGAATCAAGGCGGGGATATAACGACGCATGATATTCAGTACACTGGCAGGCAGGGTACGATAAGAATAATCGCCTTCTATGCTACCTTGGAGAAAGTTGGATTGGATAGTCAGCCGTTTCTGGTTTTCGCTTTCTCTTATGGCGGATATCTTCAGGTTGTCCAGGAAGTATTGTGTTTCCGGAGCTGCGAACGATAAGCTGTCAATGTTGATTTCACCGTTCATCTCGTCAATGGAACCGCCGGTGAAGTCCGCCTTGACTTTGACTGATATTTCCGTATCTTCATAGTCGGGTGTCAGATGTAGGGCATGAGGACGAAATTTGTCGATGCTTGCCTGAAAGTTGAAAGTCGGTACCCGACTGGCGGTATTGATGGTACCGTTCAAAATAACAGAACCATTGGTGTCATCCAAGGCGACTTTTCCCGTGAAGCCTCCCTGCTTGTATTCTCCATCCAGAGTGATATTTTCGTAATTGTAGTCGCTGTAATCAATGGAGGCAACCAACCCTTTCAGCAGTACGGACGGATATTGCTTTTCATAATGGCTGCTGTTGACATCCAGATTGAAAGTTACTTTACCCAGTTTTTTGTTACCCAGCATCTTGCCTAGCTCAAACTCTTTGGTTTTCACTGCACCGGAATAGGCAAAATAACCTTTATCTTTGTTAGAACTTAGTTTTACGTCAGTTTGGATGGTTCCGATGTCGGTGCGTACTTGTCCGTAAGTTACGAGGTCTGTGAAGTAGCCCGATACTTCTCCACGGAAGGAAACCGTTCCTAAGTGTTGCAGGACGGGAGGTACTCCATTATAGTTCTTGCTGAAATTCCGGACAAAGAAGGCAATTCCTTCCGGGTCTGCGTACAAATTGGACAAATTGCCGAATATATAAGCATTTTCCGGATGGGAAAGGTCTTGTAGTGATACGTCTCCCCTCAGATAAAAATGATTTCCGACAGAGACGGAAAGGTGCGGGCAATTCAGTTGATTGACAGTGCCGTCCGTCTGTACCTCTACTTGCAATTTTTCCTTAAAAGAACCAAAAGCCGGAACAAAAGCCGATAAATCCTGCAAGGCGATTTGAGAGGGCAGCAAATGGAATGAGAAACGGACATCTTGGGCAAGATTGTCAAACGCCCCCAGGCTGTCATAATCCATGTGTATAGTATCCATTGCCAAAGAGGTGTTGGGGAGGTCGATGGCGAAATTTTCGATTTTCATCCGTTGGTCATTGCCGATAACCTTTAGGCTTAGTTTCTTCAATTCAAATCCGGAATGTTCTTCTTCGATGCTCAGACGCTTGATGGCAGCATTGATAGAATCATTTTGCAATGCTTTTAGGGAGATGTTTGCAATAATGTTACGCAAGCGGAGATGCTGTGGATTGAACTTTCCCGGAGTCTCTTTCTCGGACAGCACATCATATGAAACCTTTCCGCGGCGTATCAGTAAGGAATTGATACGGAGATCCAGGTTATTTTTCTTTTGAACCGTATCTTTGGATGCGAATGCGTCGAGTACAAACTGAAAATTAGGTTTATCCTTGGGAGTCTGCTTGCTCAGATTGATGTTAAAGCCGAACAATTGTATGTTACTGATGGATATTTTGCCGCTGAATAGGGGGAGAATATCGAATTTGGCGGAAAGACGGGTCACCTTCAACATTTCCTTGCCGGACTGGTCGTCCAGGAGCAGGTCGTCGATGATGATGCGGTTCAGCAATCCTATGTTTATTCGCCCAATGGAAATCTTGCTGTTCAGTATGGAAGCCAGTTCATTGGCAACAAATACAGACATTTGTCGCTGAACGGATGGAATGTTCAGCAACAATATGGTACCGATATACAATCCCAATACAATACCGAGTACCCAGCGTACTGTTTTTTTTAGCTTTCTGATAGGCGGTTAATTTTTATAATCAGCCAACAAAAATATGAAATAATACGTTATGAATCGTACTTTTATCACTACTTTTGCAGCGTTTAAACGTAAATAAACATTATGAGTACAATAATCTTGGGAATAGAATCTTCTTGTGATGACACTTCTGCAGCTGTCATCAAAGATGGTTATCTGCTTTCGAATGTGGTGGCCAGCCAAGCTGTGCATGAAGCATACGGTGGGGTAGTGCCTGAACTGGCTTCCCGCGCGCACCAACAAAATATAGTTCCGGTAGTGCATGAGGCATTGAAACGCGCCGGAGTAACTAAAGAGGAATTGAGTGCTGTGGCTTTTACACGTGGACCGGGATTGATGGGGTCATTGTTGGTGGGGGTATCTTTCGCCAAAGGGTTCGCCCGTTCATTAGGCATTCCCATGATTGATGTTAATCATTTGACTGGCCATGTTTTAGCTCATTTCATTAAAGCAGAAGGTGAAGATAATGTGCAGCCGGAATTTCCTTTCCTCTGCTTGCTGGTTTCCGGTGGAAACTCACAGATTATCTTGGTGAAAGCCTATAACGATATGGAAATTTTGGGGCAGACCATTGATGATGCCGCCGGTGAAGCCATTGACAAATGCTCGAAGGTAATGGGATTGGGATATCCGGGTGGTCCGATTATTGACAAACTGGCTCGGCAAGGTAATCCTAAAGCCTTCTCGTTCAGCAAACCGCATATTCCAGGGTTGGATTATAGTTTTAGCGGACTTAAGACCTCGTTTCTTTACTCTCTGCGCGACTGGATGAAGGACGACCCCGATTTCATCGAACATCACAAGATGGATTTGGCGGCATCGCTGGAAGCTACCGTTGTAGATATCTTGATGGATAAGTTGCGCAAAGCTGCCAAACAATATAAAATAAAGGAAGTGGCTGTTGCGGGAGGCGTTTCTGCCAATAATGGATTGCGTAATGCTTTCCGTGAGCATGCCGGGAAGTATGGTTGGAAAATATTTATTCCGAAGTTCAGCTACACAACGGATAACGCTGCCATGATTGCCATTACCGGATACTTCAAGTATATGGATAAGGATTTTTGTCCGATGGAAGCACCTGCTTATTCACGCGTAACTTTAGGATAATATATAATAAGGTATGAAGCTGGAAGAAAAGGTAGGAGAGCTGCTGAAAGCAAAGAAATTGTCCCTTTCCACCGCAGAAAGTTGTACGGGTGGAGGGATTGCCGCTCTGATAACTTCCGTTCCCGGCAGTTCGGAATACTTTAATGGTAGTATAGTGGCGTATTCCAATGAAATAAAGATGTCTTTGCTGCATGTATCTGCCGAAACTTTGGAAAAACATGGAGCAGTAAGCCGCGAAACTGTTACGGAAATGGTGAAAGGTGCGATGAAAACGCTGAAAACAGATTGTGCAGTGGCTACTTCCGGTATTGCAGGTCCTGGAGGTGGGACTCCGGAAAAACCGGTGGGTACGGTGTGGATAGCCGCTGCCTATAAAAATGAAATCGTTACCATGAAGCAGGAGGGAGACGAGGGAAGAAAGGGAAATGTGGAAAAAGCAATTCAAAATGCCCTTTTGTTGCTTTGTGAGAAGCTGAAATGAGGAAAAAATGCTATCATACAGTGAATTATTTTAAGAAAAACTTGTTTGGTAACGATAAAAGTGCTTACTTTGCGCTCTGTTTGAAATAGGCAAAAAAGAAAACTATAAAATTAAGATAGAAATGTCAAAGATTTGTCAAATTACCGGAAAGAAGGCCATGATTGGCAACAATGTTTCACACTCAAAGAGAAGAACAAAGAGAACCTTTGATTTGAACTTGTTTAACAAGAAGTTCTACTATGTAGAGCAGGATTGCTGGATCAGCCTTAGCATTTGCGCTAATGGTTTGCGCATTATTAATAAGAAAGGACTGGACGCTGCTTTGAAAGATGCGGTAGCTAAAGGTTATTGTGATTGGAAAAGCATTAAAGTTATTGGCTAAAGTAGAGGAGAATACTGATTATGGCAAAGAAAGCAAAAGGTAACAGAGTACAGGTGATTCTGGAATGCACAGAACACAAGGATAGCGGTATGCCGGGTACTTCTCGTTATATTACGACGAAGAACAGAAAGAATACCACAGAGAGATTGGAGTTGAAGAAATACAACCCGATTCTGAAGAGAGTGACAGTACATAAAGAAATTAAATAATAAATCTATAACTTATGGCAAAGAAAGCGGTAGCAACCTTGCACGAAGGAAGCAAAGAAGGACGTTCTTATACAAAGGTTATCAAAATGGTGAAGTCTCCTAAGACTGGTGCTTACATCTTTGATGAACAGATGGTCCGTAATGAAGATGTTCAGAACTTCTTTAAGAAATAAGATAAATACAGTGGCTGTAAAGCGCTGATGACTTATAAAGGTCCCCTTGTCGGTATTTCCGGTAAGGGGATTTCTTTTTAAAAAGAGGACGAAGTTTTTAATATTCGTCAGTTTTGTTATATCTTTGCTGAAAATGCGAAGATAGGCTGCACCTCGGCATAAAAAATGAACGGGTTCATTTTATTCTGCATCCGGTTTGCACTATCTTTGCAGGGAATGCGAAAACAGGTTGCATAAAAATAATTAGTGTATGGGATTTTTTAGTTTTTTCTCCAAGGAAAAAAAGGAAACATTAGATAAAGGATTATCTAAGACCAAAGAAAGTGTGTTTGGCAAGATTGCGCGTGCCGTGGCAGGAAAGTCAAAAGTTGATGATGAAGTATTGGATAATCTGGAAGAGGTGTTGATAACTTCGGATGTGGGCGTGGAAACGACACTGAAAATTATTGAACGTATCGAAAAGCGTGCAGCAGCCGACAAATATATGAATGCCACTGAGCTGAATCATATTTTACGTGATGAAATCGCAGCGTTGCTTACAGAGAATAATTCGGAGGATGTGGATGACTTTGAAGCACCGATTGCGAAGAAACCATACGTCATTATGGTAGTGGGCGTCAATGGTGTAGGGAAGACTACTACGATTGGCAAACTGGCTTATCAGTTCAAGAAAGCCGGAAAGTCTGTTTATCTGGGTGCTGCCGATACTTTCCGTGCTGCTGCTGTGGAGCAGTTGGTGATATGGGGTGAACGGGTAGGTGTACCTGTTGTAAAGCAGAAAATGGGTGCTGACCCGGCTTCTGTCGCTTTTGACACACTGAGTTCCGCAACTGCCAATAATGCCGATGTGGTAATTATAGATACGGCAGGACGCCTTCATAATAAAGTCGGTTTGATGAATGAACTGACGAAAATCAAGAATGTGATGAAGAAGGTTGTTCCTGATGCTCCGAATGAGGTGTTGCTTGTGTTGGATGGCTCAACCGGGCAGAATGCATTCGAACAAGCCAAGCAGTTCACTCTGGCAACGGAGGTTACGGCAATGGCTGTTACAAAGTTGGACGGAACAGCCAAGGGTGGCGTAGTCATCGGCATTTCAGACCAGTTTAAAATTCCGGTTAAATATATTGGATTGGGTGAAGGAATGGAAGATTTGCAGGTGTTCCGTAAAAAGGAATTTGTTGATTCACTGTTCGGGGAGAATGCATGAAACGGAAGACTATAGATATCATCACTTTAGGATGTTCTAAAAACCTGGTGGATTCGGAACATTTGATGCGTCAGTTGGAGGAAGTGGGATTCCATGTGACACATGATGCGGAAAGACCGAAGGGACAGATTGCCGTAATCAATACTTGCGGTTTCATCGGTGACGCCAAGGAGGAATCCATTAATATGATTCTGGAATTTGCGCAGGCCAAGGAGGAAGGAAACTTGGAGAAGCTTTATGTAATGGGTTGCCTTTCGGAACGTTATCTGAAGGAATTGGCCGTTGAAATTCCCCAGGTGGATAAATTCTATGGTAAATTCAATTGGAGAGAGTTGTTGCAGGATTTGGGAAAGGCCTATCATGACGAGCTGCACATAGAGCGCACATTGACCACTCCCAAGCATTATGCCTATTTGAAGATATCCGAAGGGTGTGACCGTAAATGTTCTTATTGCGCTATTCCCATCATTACGGGACGGCATGTGTCGCGCCCGATGGAGGAAATACTTGACGAGGTGAAGTATCTGGTTGCACGGGGTGTAAAGGAATTCCAGGTTATAGCCCAGGAGTTGACCTATTACGGAGTAGATTTATATAAGAAGCAAATGTTGCCCGAGCTTGTTGAGCGGATTTCGGATATTCCCGGAGTGGAGTGGATACGCTTGCATTATGCCTATCCGGCACATTTTCCGACTGATTTATTCCGTGTGATGCGCGAGCGTGACAATGTATGCAAATATATGGATATTGCCCTGCAACATATCAGCGACAATATGCTGCAAAAGATGCGCCGCCATGTGACGAAGGATGAGACGTATAAGCTGATAGAACAATTCCGTGAGGAGGTTCCCGGTATCCATCTCCGTACTACACTGATGGTGGGGCATCCAGGAGAAACTGAAGCCGATTTTGAGGAGCTGAAAGAGTTTGTCCGTAAAGTGCGTTTCGATAGAATGGGGGCTTTTGCGTATTCGGAAGAAGAAGGGACGTATGCCGCTGCTGAATATGAGGATTCTATTCCCCAGGAAGTGAAACAAGCGCGCTTGGATGAGTTAATGTCTATTCAACAAGGCATTTCAGGGGAGTTGAGTGCGGAGAAAGTAGGCAGGCAGATGAAAGTAATCATTGACCGGCTGGAAGGCGAATATTATATTGGACGTACAGAATTTGATTCTCCCGAAGTGGATCCTGAGGTTTTGATTGAGCGTGGAGACAGAGCGTTGCATATAGGTAACTTTTACCACGTAGAGATAGTAAATTCCGATGATTTCGACCTTTTTGGACGAATAATTTAAAGATTTTTCCTTATCTTCTTGCATATGTGAAGAAGATTTGCTAATATAGCACCGTAGTTCAATTTAAAGGCTTACATTTTGAATAACAAAGAGTTTACTTCTGAATTGTCGCGGAGGTTAGGATACACATTGAAAGATACTTCTGAACTGGTTGCTTCATTGCTGGCAGATATGACACGGCAGTTGGAGGAGGGAAATATTATCTCTATACAAGGGTTCGGTACATTCGAAGTGAAAAAGAAGGCAGAGCGTATATCTGTGAATCCGACTACAAAGCAGCGTATGCTGGTACCTCCCAAATTGGTGTTGACTTATAAGCCGAGTACATTGTTAAAGGATAAGTTTAAGTAACCGGCTTTTAAAAAAATCTCCCGTATTATGAATGAGAAACTGAACATACAAGACCTGATTGACACGCTGGCTGAAAGGCATGGCATGAGCAAGAAGAATGCGGATAGTTTTGTGAAAGAATTCTTCCAGCTGATTGAGGAGTCTTTGGAGAAGGACAAGTATGTGAAGATACGAGGTTTGGGGACTTTCAAGCTGATAGATGTCGGGAGTCGTGAAAGCGTTAATGTGAATACGGGGGAAAGGTTTGAGATACAAGGGCATACAAAAGTGTCGTTTACACCGGAACCGGCTTTGAAAGATATTATCAATAGACCATTTTCGCATTTTGAAACTGTAGTTTTGAATGACGCTACGGTGCTTGAGGACACCCTGCAGGAAAATGACAGTGAAGATGATGAAGATACTGAAATCAAAACTCCGGAACAAGAGGTGGAGGAGAAGGTTGCCTTAGTGGAAGAAGCCACGATAGAAGAACCTTTGGTGGAAACTGTAGTCGAAGAGCCGTTAGTTGAGCCCGAACCGGAAGTTGAAGAGGAGAAACCGGAAAAAACTGAACCTGAAGCAATGCCTGAAAATATAGTTGCTGTTGAACCGGAACCGTCTGAGCCAGTGATAAAAGATACGGCAGATTCTTCGACTATGAAATATTTTATAGGCATCGTTGTATTTGTAGTGTTGTTGTGTGGTGGTGCCGTAGCTTTCATGTATTATCCGGACTTGCTTGACAAACTTACTGCAAAGCCTCTTGTAGAAGAGGTTGCAGACTCGGATGTGAAGGAATCTGTTACTGAAAAGGTGGATGTCCCTGCCGGTCAAGACAATATTGCCTTGACAGACAGCATTGTTTCAAAAGATGTTGTAGTTCCTGCCCGGACAGATACTGTGGCAGAAACTGTTGCTACAACAACTCCTGCGCTTACAACAACTCCAAAGGAAAATGTACAGGTACAGTCTCCCGCTCCTAAAAAAGAGCAGAAAAAGACAGTTGCACCGTTTGAACCGGATTCTGTGGGGTATACGATTGTGGGAACAGAAACCACTTATACCATCAAGGAAGGGGAAACGCTGACTAGGGTAGCGCTTCGTTTTTATGGGACAAAAGCTCTTTGGCCTTATATCGTGAAGCATAATCCCGGCGTAATCAAGAATCCGGATAATGTACCTTATGGTACCACTATCAAGATACCGAAATTAGCCAAGAAGCAGTAAAAAATTACTGCTTCTTTTTTGTTAAATACTAAACTC
>NZ_JBCNZM010000099.1:0-10825 GCF_040227615.1 Bacteroides sp. RTP31139st1_H2_RTP31139_211217
ATATATAGGAAGGCAAACAAGGATATCAAAGACAAGACACTGACCAGTACCAAATACATACGTAACCGCGCTTCTTGCCTCTGATTACGTTCCTGATAGATCTGATGAATGGTGTCCTGCACCGCAGAGATGCCCACTACCCTCACCCGGTTCCGATATGCCAAGGCATTCTGCAAGCAGTAACTCATGTAGACATAAGCATGGTCAATATCACCCAAACTAAAAAGTACCCCCGCCAGCTCTTCCAACGAAGCAATATCTTTATTGGAGATACGTACATCGGCCATAGCAGAATATATCAGGTAAGTCAGATAATTTTCCTGCTCATCGGACTCGCGATAAAAGCAGGCCAGCACGTAAGCATTCATGGCATCGCGCCGAGTGTCGAATGCAGAATTAAGAATTCCCTTCTGCAAACGTTCTTTAAAAACATACATACTGTCCGTACCTTGTACTACCTGCCCTTTATACCACAAGAACAAGGGGTCTTCAGGGGTAAGAACCATATTCAAAGAGTCCTTGTAAACACGCTCCAACTGTGCATAATGTTCATGCAAAGTACCCATTTCACTACCGGTATACTGATTGAAATGCGAATACAGATACAACATTTGTCCGTAATAGTCCACTAACAATTCTTTGGGGAGCGAACCGCCCGAGACTCCGTCCAACTCATCCTGGGCTTCTTTCAACAGACCGGTGGCAGCCAACAGAAAAGACTTTTTTATCTTCCACTCCATCTGCCGGTATTTATCATTCTGCTTATAAACTATGTCCAAATTGCCTGCCACATAATTCATTGCAGAATCGGCATTATAGACACAATACTCATCATAAAGATTTTTATTCAGCCAATATCTCTCCTCCAAAGTACGCACATCCTTTCGCAACTTGTGCAACTGGGCAATCTTCGCCTCTTTAAGCATAGCAAACGTGTTTTTTTGCGCAATCAGAGAATCAAGACGCACCAGCAGTTCTTTTATCTTTTCACTGTAAGGTGCCGCATTCAGAAAGGTACACCCCATCAGCAAAAATAGTAAAGCTATGATTTTTCTTTTCATTTCTATTATCTATATAAGGCTGAGAGCACAAAGATAAATTAATCTATCTAAACATAAACTACCTCCACCCTAAAAAGTACATGAAATTTAAGAGATATTTCGACCGCTCAAAGCGACAAAACAGTATATACAGACCTCCTTCCATAGTGGCCGACCTTTACTTTACACAGTAATCAGCAAGAATACAACTTATTATATATCTGATATTTACATTTCACACAGACTTACTTCTCCATATTACCTGCCTATCGGACGAATAGGGTTGTCCGCTATCTTTGCAGCACAGAAAGAAAAGTGTACTATGGAAAACCACCAATCTCTATTAGGACATACTTTTCTAATAATAAATTAAATCTTTCAATTAAAGTACTATGAGAATGATTACAAGAAATCTTCTTACGCGGAGTTACAAGCTCCTTTTGACATTACTCGTACTGCTAATGTCAACAAATGCATTTGCCCAACGATTGACAGCTACGGGTAAAGTAACAGATGCTGCAGGCCTGGAGGTCATTGGCGCATCCGTATTGGAAAAGGGTACCGCCAACGGTGTTGTTACCAATCTGGACGGGGAGTTTTCCCTGAGTGTAGGACAGAATGCCACACTGGTAATATCCTTCATCGGCTACAAAACGATAGAGGTAAAAGCAACCACCAACATGAATATCACATTGCAGGAAGATAACGAACTGCTGGACGAAGTGGTAGTTATCGGTTATGGAAGTGTGAAGCGTAAAGACGTAACCACAGCCGTATCCACGGTTTCTACAAAGGATTTGGACCAACGCCCCATTGTATCGGCAGCCCAAGCCCTGCAAGGCAAAGCAGCCGGCGTGTCGGTTATGCAACCCAGCGGTGAACCGGGCGGAGGCATGAGCATCCGCGTACGTGGTACCACCTCATTCAACGGCAGCAACGACCCGCTCTACGTAGTGGACGGTGTGCCCGTGGACAACATCAACTTTCTCTCTCCCAACGACATTGAAAGTCTCTCTATCCTAAAGGATGCCTCATCGGCAGCCATCTATGGTTCGCGTGCAGCCAACGGTGTGGTACTGATTACGACCAAAGCCGGAGCAGAAGGCAATGCCAAAGTGGCACTGAACGTACAATATGGTATGACGAAAGTAGCCAAGAGCATGGATGCCCTGAATACAGAACAATACCGTGAGTTACAGGAAGAAATCGGGGCTGTCAACCCCGCTGCCCTTGAAGGTCTAACAGACCAGACAGACTGGTTTGATGAAGTTTACAAAACCGGACAGACCCAAAACTACCAGGTGTCCGTATCTAACGGAAACGAAAAGATGAAATACTTCCTCTCTGCCGGTTATCTGAATGAAAAAGGCATTTTGGAAGGCACGTACTTCAAACGATATAGCTTCCGTGCCAACATTGACAACCAGATACGCAGTTGGCTGAACGTAAGTGCCAATATCTCCTACTCCGACAATATCGGAAACACCGGCATCATTTCCGGTACGGGTGCCAACCGTGGCGGTGTAGTCCTCTCGGTTATCAACACACCGACCTATGCTCCTATTTGGGACCCTGAAAAGCCGAATCAATACAATAAGAACTTCTACGGGGTAAATATCATGAACCCGATGGAAAACCTGGCCCGCCAGAAAAACAACAAGAACAAGGAGAACCGCCTCATCGCATCCGGAGCCGCTACCATCAGCTTTCTGCCCAACCTGAAGTTGAAATCATCCGTAGCCCTGGACCGCCGTAACGGTGTAAGCACCACATTCCTCGATCCAATATCGACCACCGACGGACGCAACAGCTTCGGTACAGCCTCTGACAACCGGAATATGAATACCGTGTTGGTTTTCGATAATATATTGACTTACAATACCAATATCAAGAAGCACGGCATCGACGTAATGGCAGGTTCTTCCTATACCAAATCGGACTATACCAACAGCTGGATAAACGGCTCACATTTCCGGGACGATAAAATACAGACCCTGAACGCTGCCAATAAAATTTCATGGGACGGTACCGGAACAGGAGCTTCACAGTGGGCCATCTCTTCCTATTTCGCCCGTGTGTCCTACAACTATGACAGCAAGTACATGCTTACCATGAACATGCGTGCCGACGGTTCATCCAAGCTGCATCCCGACCATCGCTGGGGTATTTTCCCCTCCTTCTCGGCTGCATGGCGCATTTCGTCGGAAAAGTTCATGAAAGACATCGCTTGGATTGATGACTTGAAGCTCCGCGGTGGCTGGGGACAGACCGGTAACCAAAGCGGTATAGGCGATTACTCGTATCTGCAACGTTACAACATCAACCGCATACCCTGGTTTGAAGAAGGTAACGACCATGCAGTTCCCGGTATCAGCCAGGCCAACCTGAGAACAAGTGACCTGAAATGGGAAACTACCAACCAGACGAACATCGGTCTTGACCTGACTGTACTGAACAACAGACTAACCTTCAGCATGGACTACTATTACAAGAAAACTACAGACATGTTGATGAAGGTAAGTCTGCCTGCTGGTGCGGCAGCAACCACCAGCATCACCCGTAACGAAGGCGAGATGACCAACAAGGGATTCGAGTTCGCCATCAACTCCCATAACCTGACCGGCGAGTTTTCTTGGGATACAGACTTCAACATTTCTTTCAATAAGAACAAGCTGACCAAGCTGTCATTGCAGAAAATCTATACAGCAGCAAGCAGTGCCGAGGTGGTGAAAGAAAATATCGTACGCAATGAGCCCGGACGTCCTTTGGGTGGTTTCTACGGCTACATCAGCGACGGTGTAGACCCCGAAACCGGTAACCTGATTTATCGCGACCTTAACGAAGACGGCAAGATTTCCACTTCTGACCGTACCTATATCGGCGACCCGAATCCCGACTTCATCTACGGATTGACAAACACCTTTACATGGAAAGACCTCAGCCTGAGCATCTTCATCCAAGGAAGCTACGGAAACGACATCTTCAATGTGTCCCGTATGGAAACCGAAGGTATGTATGACGGTAAAAACCAGTCAACGGAAGTATTGAAACGCTGGAGAATTCCCGGACAGATTACGAATGTCCCGAAAGCCAACTTCAACATCAAGAACTCCACTTATTTTGTAGAAGACGGCAGCTACCTGCGTGTCAAAGACATTTCACTCTCTTACAACATCCGTTGCCGCCAGTTCAAGAAATGGGGTATCAGCCGCGTACAGCCTTACTTTACCGCCAGCAACTTGCTGACCTGGACCAGCTATTCAGGTATGGACCCCGAAGTGAACCAATATGGCAACAGCGGTTCTGTACAGGGCATCGACTATGGAACTTACCCGCAGAGCAAATCATTCGTTTTCGGTATCAATGTTGAATTCTAAAAAAGGAAGAAATAACTTATGAAACTAAACCATATATATAAAAGTATAGCTTGCGGTGTATTGTTGGCAATGACCGCAACCTCATGTGACTTGGACTATAATCCGGTAGACACCTACTCGGATGTAACGGAAGGAGTGAACAAAACTGATGAAAAGCCTATTTTCAACAGTGTGCAAGACGTGGAAACTTCAATGGTAACCCTTCACAAAAAATTTCGTGACCGGCAGGAGCACTGGTATGTCGACAAACTGCTTATCGGTGACGCTCATTCCGATAATGCCTACGCCGGAACAACGGGGGCCGAAGTGGTGCCTTACGAAACCAACTCCATTGAAGGCTCTAATTCTGTACTAAAACGTGACTGGGACCGTTTCTTAGGCGACATTGCCGTTGCCAACCGCATCATCGTGGGCTGTGACCAGCTCAAGGCACTCAGTGAAAGTGAACGCGGCAAGTATCAGTCACAAGCCAAGATATTCCGTGCCATGGTCATGTTCGATATGGTACGCTTATGGGGTAACTTCCCGGTCATCACTACCGTGGGCGGTGACATTACCGAAGACAACGTAGAAGAAATGTACCCGACCTATTTTCCTCCACAGAATACGGCTGAAGAGGCTTACGCCCAAATAGAGAAAGACCTGACTGAAGCAGTGGAAAACCCCAACACACCGACAAACGACACATCAGACAAGAGCATACTTACCAAATCGGTGGCACGTGCCATGCTTGCCAAGGTCTATGCAGAAAAACCTCTGCGCGATTATGCAAAGGTTATCAAATATGCCGATGAACTTGCTGCCGACGGCTTCGACCTCGTGGAAGACTTCAGCGACCTTTGGGCGTATGATACGGAAAAAAAAGACTGCCGGGTACGCAATACCAAGGAGGCAATTCTCGAAGCCCACTTTCCTCCCGGCTCCGGCAACTGGTGTACTTGGATGTTCGGCCGTAACTTGAGCAACTGGGATGAAAGTTTCACCTGGGCCAAATGGATTACCCCTTCCCGTGACCTTATCCGCCTCTATGAAGAGCAAGGAGACACGAAACGTTACAATGAATCTGTTGTATGGTATGACTGCGGATGGAGCAACTATTATCCGGCAGACCATTATGCCTTCATGTACAAATGCCGCTCTGCGTTCAACAGCATTATCTATCTGCGATATGCCGATATCCTGCTCCTCAAAGCCGAAGCAAAAATTATGGGAGAGGCTCCCGACCTGAACGGTGCAGCCGACATCATCGACCGCATCCGCAACCGCGCCGGACTGGGCAAACTTCCACAAAGCACCCGCAGCAGTAAAGAAGCATTGCTCCAAGCTTATATGGACGAACGCCGCATGGAGCTTGCCTTTGAAGGACAGCGCTGGTACGACCTTTGCCGCCTCAATAAGGTAGAAGAAGTGATGAACGCCGTTTACGCCAAAGACAGCGGCCGCCATGCACAAGAAAATCTGTTCAATGAGAACTCCTATCTGCTGGCTATTCCCCAAGGAGCCATCGACCAGAACGAAAATCTGATACAGAACCCGGGCTATTAATACTAATGAGTAATATAAAAATCAATTGAATATGAATTTAAGAAATATATTCACTACCGCATTAGGTTGCTTCACCATACTGGCAGCCTGCGGCAATGACAATGACAGTAACATCACCCCTACACCGGAACCCAAGCCAGACCAACCCACGGAAGAGGCAAAGGATGTTACCCTCTATGTAACGAACACCAGTCGTACTTATGATTTGACAAAGTCCGGGCTGGCCTTCGGCACCGGAAGCAACATGTCACCTTCTACCGTGACACTTGACCCTGCCACCCGCTATCAGGAAATGGACGGTTTCGGTGCAGCCATCACCGGCTCTACCGGTTACAACCTGATGCAGATGACACAAGAGAACCGCACGAAGTTTCTGACTGAAACATTCTCGGACAAAGAAGGCTATGGCTTCAGCTATGTACGTATTGCCATCGGTTGTTCCGACTTCTCATTCAGTGAATTCACTTGCTGTGACGAAAAGGGGCTTGAGCACTTTGCCCTTCCGATGGAAGACACCAAATATGTGATTCCTATATTGAAGGAAATTCTGGCAATCAATCCTGCCGTCAAAATAATTGCCGCTCCCTGGACATGTCCGAAGTGGATGAAAGTGAAAAGCCTGGAGGAACGTGTACCCTTTGACTCATGGACCAGCGGACACTTGAACCCCGAATATTACAGAACGTATGGCGACTATTTCGTAAAATGGATACAAGCTTTCGAAAAGGAAGGCATCAAAATCCACGCTGTGACTCCGCAGAACGAACCGCTGAACCACGGTAACTCAGCATCCTTGTTCATGGGATGGGAAGAAGCCCGTGACTTCATCAAGACCGGCCTGGGCCCTGCCTTCAAAGAAGCCGGAGTTACTACAAAGATTTATGTTTTCGACCATAACTACAACTACGACAATCTGGCCGACCAAAAAAGTTACCCTACCAAGATTTATGATGATGCGGAAGCCTCACAATACATTGCGGGCGCTGCCTACCATAATTATGGCGGTAACCGTTCTGAGTTGCTGAATATCCACAAACTCTATCCCAACAAGGAACTGCTTTTTACGGAAACCTCCATCGGTACTTGGAACTCCGGTCGCGATTTGGAAGCACGCCTGCTTAACGATATGGAAGAAATAGCATTGGGAACAGCCAACAACTGGTGCCGCGGCACCATTGTGTGGAATCTGATGTTAGACAGTGACCTGGGACCGGTAAGCCCCTCAGATGGTTCTTGCAAGACCTGCTACGGTGCAGTGGATATTGACAATACAAACTATTCTAAAATTGTCCGTAATTCCCATTATTACCTTATCGGGCACATGTCTTCAGTCGTGAAACCGGGAGCTGTACGTATCGGAACGACCGGTTACACAGCCAACGGAATCACCTACTCCGCCTTCGAGAATACGGACGGTACCTATGCATTCGTATTGGCAAACAACAATGCAGATGCCAAGCGAATCACCGTAAGCGACGGCACACACTACTTTTCCTACGAAGTTCCGGCCAAAGCAGTCGTTTCTTACCGTTGGAAAAAATAAAACTAATAATTTAAACAGAAGATTATAATGAAAAGCTTAAAATACTATCTAATGGCATTGGCAGGCATAGCCATGCTGAATGCTTGCAGCGATGACGATCCGGTTCCCGGCAACCCGACAATGGACTTTCAGGCAGAACCTTCTTCAGCCTTGTTCGGAGACAGTCTGCCTTTTACAATCAAGGCATCGGACGCAGATGTACCCCTTTCCACGTTAAAAGCGCGGTTATACTTCAGCGACGAAATGGTGTCAGAGACTATAATCCGTACAAAAGTAAACGGTCAAGACTATACCGGGAAAATATATGTTCCCTATCTGGCAAATATTCCCAACGGAACAGCTACATTGAAGTTCATTCTGCAGAACATCAATTTCACAATTACAGAGAAAAGCTATGACGTGGCGCTGAGTCGTCCGGACTTCCCCTACCTAACTCTGATTTCCGGAGACCAAGAATACCGCATGGAAAAAGTCGCAGCCAATCAGTATAGCGTGACCGGTGAATTTGCACAAAAAGTGAAAGGTTACATCAAAGCTCCTAAAGTAGGCGCCAACGGGAATGAAATCAACTTCGGATGGAGCAACGGTGCCATTACACAAGGTACCTCCAGTGAAATTACCTTCTCCAATCTGTCAGCTGGAGAATATTCCATCTCCTTCAATACGTTGACTTATGCAGCCGCTCCTTTCGTGAAACTACTGCTGAACGGTTCTGAAATGGAGATGGTGGATGATGACCATTACAGCATCGACCTCAATCTGAAGCAAGGGGACAACATCACTGCAGACATTCCCAACTTCGACCAATATTGGATAGACCCCGACTTCTTCGAAAAGAATGAAGACGGTTCGCTGAAGTTCCTGCCCATCGATGGAACTTATCGCGTCATTGCCAACCTGGCCCTGAATTATCTGGAAGTATTGAAAATGAACGGAACAAGCACCGCCACTCTGAACGATGACGGAACCGGCGCCCTTTGGATTATCGGTGACGGTATCGGTAAACCTTCCGTAGCGACCAATGCCGTAGGTTGGACTACAGAAAAAGGTCTCTGCATGTCACAGATTGAAGCGAAGAAGTATCAGGTAACAGTAGTAGCGGGAGAGCAAATCAAATCTGATGACATCAACTTCAAGTTCTTCCACCAGCAAGGTTGGGGAGGTGAATATAAAAACGATGCCTTGTCTACCACCAGTGACTTAGTATTTATAGGTGACGGTACCAACGGACGTGATGCCGGCAACTTGGGCCTCGTAGAAGGCAAAAGCCTGGAAAACGGTGTCGCTTACCGGTTCACAGTTGACGTAACGGCAGGTGTCTCTTCGGCAGTTCTGACAGTAGAAAAGGTAGAAAGATAGACGGATAACGCAGAAGATTAACTAAATGAGAAAGGGGCTGGCTCTATAAAAGAGTTCAGCCCCTCTTGTTTATGCAGAATATATGTTCCGGATTTAGCTTAAACCTTCTTTCGCCTCTTCTTGTGGAATACGTATCGAAGTGTAAAGCTCAAGAATGGCGGCTATCGTCAGAGACACAATCCATTCATTGCCCCTTGTAAAGAGCATGAATGCCCCCGTAAGCACCAGCAAAAGCGCACCGAATATTTGCTGTCGGCGCAGGCGTTTGACAGTGGGACTTTTACATTTGGACGGAGAATTAATTTGGGCCAAAGCAACCATCGTAGCGCCGATAGTATATATATAAGGTGAAAGAGGCCAGCCCGTGATATAAACGGCAGCTCCTGCCAAGAGCATCACGGCCCCTACTGCGAAAAGGGCAGGTATCAGTTGTTTCATTCTTCTATATCTTCTTCAAATACATAAATATCCTCATTGGGCTTTTTCATCAGATACTTCTCACGGGCAATCCGTTCGATGGCACCGGAGTCGACGGCAAGCTCATTGAGCCGTTCGGTATTCTCCTCGTATTCCTTGCGGTACTTTTCTATTTCATCGCGCAGACGGCTTTCTTCCCGGGCGTAACCCAAACGGCGTACAACACTGTTCTCATCCAGGAACCCGATAATTACAGCAAACAACGCAAGCGTAATCAAATATTTATGCTTGCGGACAAAAGACCAAAGAGAAGCAAGTTTATCCATCTCGTTATCTACTATTTAGCAATTTATCATTCATGATGGAGCTTGTCCATCATATAACTTCACGTCACAAAGATAAGAGGAATAACCGAAAGATTTCTTTTTTTTGTGTACATTTGCACAAAAAGCAAAGAATATCCCAAATATGGAAAACTATATCGTATCTGCACGGAAATATCGTCCCTCGACCTTTGAGTCCGTAGTAGGCCAACGTGCACTGACCACTACCTTGAAGAATGCCATTGCCACCGGAAAACTGGCGCATGCCTATCTTTTTTGCGGTCCAAGAGGCGTGGGAAAAACAACTTGTGCCCGTATCTTTGCTAAAACAATCAACTGCATGAGCCCCACAGCAGACGGCGAGGCATGCAACCAATGTGAATCCTGCACTGCCTTCAATGAGCAGCGCTCCTACAATATCCATGAGCTGGATGCCGCCTCAAACAACTCTGTGGATGACATCCGCCAATTGGTGGAGCAGGTACGCATTCCACCTCAGATAGGCAAATACAAAGTATATATCATTGATGAGGTACATATGCTGTCCGCCTCGGCTTTCAATGCTTTCCTGAAAACACTGGAAGAGCCTCCACGCCATGCCATATTCATCCTTGCCACTACCGAGAAGCACAAGATATTGCCCACCATCCTTTCACGCTGCCAAATATATGATTTCAGCCGGATTGGTGTGGAAGATACCGTAGCACACCTCGCATATGTCGCCTCCAAAGAAGGTATCACTGCTGAACCGGAAGCGTTGAATGTCATTGCCCTCAAAGCAGACGGCGGTATGCGCGACGCACTATCCATCTTCGACCAGGTGGTAAGCTTCACCGGAGGACACATCACCTATAAGAGCGTGATTGAAAACCTCAATGTGCTGGACTATGAATACTACTTCAAACTAACCGGATTCTTTCTTGAGAACAAAATCAGTGACGCGTTGCTATTACTGAATGATGTGCTCAACAAAGGCTTCGACGGCAGCCACTTCATCACCGGACTTTCATCCCACCTGCGCGACTTGCTTGTCAGCAAAGACCCGGCGACACTGCCGTTGCTTGAAGTGGGCGCAAGCATCCGCGAACGTTACCAAGCACAAGCACAGCAATGCCCCCTCCCTTTTCTTTACCGTGCCATGAAGCTCTGCAACGATTGTGACCTGAACTACCGTGCCAGTAAAAACAAACGGCTACTGGTAGAGCTCACTCTGATACAAGT